>NZ_JACJOK010000057.1:0-62362 GCF_014695505.1 Trichocoleus sp. FACHB-90 | reverse complement strand
GGATGCCGTTTTCCTCTTGGACTACGGGGGTCTGCAATGGTTTTTAATTGATCTATGAGGGTCATGGGTTGATGGTTGAATATGGTTTATCAACCCATCCTCATTTTTCTCTGTTGACATTGAAACCACCCTGCCTTTCCCTTTAAGCGAAAGAGTTGGGGATTAGGTTTGTCTTAACCGAAAAGTATTAACCCCAAAGCTAGAAACCCGGTTGCTCGCTTATATGTCAGGATTTCCTGACATATTTAGCTTGCCTGGAAAGGATTCAAGCAAATGCCCCCTTGGAGTTGATCCCAGATCCCATTGATTGTCATAGTTTCCTGACAATGTGATCCCCAGATTGCCTATAACTTCGTAGATATACCTATAATCAGCCCAGAAACCCCTTGATTTAACCAGGAATTTTTTACAACATAAGATTAACAAAGCGATCCCGCGATCCCAAAGAAATGTGGAAAGCACATTTCTGAAAACATTGGCGGCCAGTTCGCTTCTCAATTCAGATGGAAAGCAAGTAAGTCTTCAAGGTGTCGTTTGAAAATCCTGCTGCTTAAAAGGAAAAATCGACTCGCTCAAGACCGGAACAGACTAAAAAACGTTACGGATTTCAGTAAGAGGCAACATTGCCCAGCTTTCCGAAGTTGAAGAGACGCGAAACTGCACTTTGTGCGCTTCGTTAACCAGTCTCTAGAGGAGTAACCTACCTGCCGAAAGAAACTACTGGAGACAATACGTTATGGCAAAAGAACGCCCACCCCTAGAAGAGATGACATTGCGGCAACTCCGCAAAGTTGCCAGTGAGTGCAGCATCTCTCGATACAGCAGAATGCGGAAAGACCAACTGCTGGCATCAATTCAAGAAGTTCAGCGCACCAAGATTTCTCTCAGTCCATCTCGCACACTGGAGGCACAAGAAGAAGTGGAAGCAGCAAAATTTGAACTTGGTCAGGAAGACCGGACTGGCGGTACCCTGGCATCCGTAGACGAAGGGTTAGGAGATTTACCTGGTGGTTACGGTGAAAGCCGCGTTGTCTTGATGCCTCGCGATCCACAATGGGCTTACACGTACTGGGATATCCCCAACGAGCATAAAGAAGACTTGCGCCGTCAAGGGGGACAACAACTAGCTCTGCGACTGTACGATGTCACAGACATGAGCCTGGAATACCAAAGCCCACACAGCATTCAAGAATATCCTTGCGACGAGTTAGCGCGGGAATGGTATTTGCCCATGCCCGTGAGCGATCGCGACTACGTTGTAGACATCGGCTACCGCTGTGCAGATGGTCGCTTTTTAGTCTTAGCTCGTTCCGCTCCCGTGCGCGTTCCTCCCGTTTATCCTAGCGACTGGATTGAAGACCAATTTATCACCTTAGCCTGGGAAGAAGACCTGCGCGGCAAAACCTTCCTCGAATTGGTTCCTCCAGCCAAGAAAATGCCAATGGCAGCAACTGGCTACAGTGCCGCCCCTGCCACTGGCAACCCTATCTACGACGAAATCTTCGGCATGGCTCAGACCACCGAAGCTCAGCGCGTAGCAGGTTCGCTGTACGGTTCCATGCAGCAAGTACCCCTCGCAGAACAAGCCATCAGCTCCTACGTCTTCCCCTCTGGCGTTGGTATGTGGGCAGTTCCCACCACCTCTGGTCTTACCATGTCCGGTGTTGGAATGTCGGGTGCTGGCTTCTCTGCTTCCGCAATACCCATGCGTCCGCGTCAGTTCTGGCTAATTGCCGATGCTGAGCTGATTGTTTACGGTGCTACCGAGCCTGATGCTACCGTTACCATTGGCGGTCGTCCGATTAAGCTTAATTCCGATGGTACTTTCCGCTTCCAAATGTCCTTCCAAGATGGGTTGATTGACTATCCGATCATGGCTGTCGCGGCTGATGGTGAGCAAACCCGCTCGGTTCACATGAAGTTCACCCGCGAAACTCCTAGCCGGAATACCAACACTAAAGAAGAAGCCGTTCCCGAATGGTTGACCTAAAAGGATGAGGGATGAACAAAAATGAATTAATTCTCCCTTCCTTCCTCAGTTCTATGTCTTGAGAAGTTTCCCCCGACGCAAGTTGGGGGATTATTATTAGAAAATTATGAAACCTGAACAAATCAACGCTAACCTTACAGAAATATTTGGTGCAGAAGCTATTGAGGCAACCGCACCCGGATTGTGGCAAGTAGAAACGCCCCAAATGCGGCTGTTGGTGCTACTATCCGACGATGGATCTTGGTTGCGAGTTCTAGTACCAATCGCACCCGCTAAAGAAGCTCAACCGTTTTTGGAACAGCTCTTAGAAGCCAACTTTGATAATACCCAGGAAAGCCGCTATGCCTTGCATCAAGAGGTGTTATGGGGCGTGTTTCAGCACAATCTCGATAGTTTAAGTGGAGAGGATTTTTCAGGAGCGATCGCGCGACTCGTCTCTCTACATCAAACAGGTTTATCCGACTGCTTTAATCAGCTGATTGAAACTCGCATCAGTCAAATTATCCTCGCTGCCAAGCAACAGGGACAAACCCTCGAAGCAACACTCCAAACCTTAGATCGGTTTTATGAAGAAGGTTTAATGGGTGAAATGGATCTAGGCGCTGAAGCTCGTGAACAAGTGCTGGCAGCTTGGCGACGTCAATTAGAACGCCTCTGGCCAGAAGTAGAACCTTAACACCATTTTAGATTTTGGAATTCCCCCTAAAAATGTAGGGGGAGCGGATTTTGGATTGTGAAACCCTAGCCTCTAGAGAGTTTTAGCAAACTAGGTATAACTTCTAATCATACGTTTTATCTTATGGGTATCCTTCAAATTCTTAAAGAAGACTATCAAAGATTCCCAGAAAACCAGACCTTCAGCATCTATGCAAAAGATATCTTTTTCCAAGATCCGCTCAGCAAATTTCGTGGTCTTGGGAAGTATAAAGCCATGATTGGCTTTATCAACACCTTTTTTATTGCCGTCAAGATGGATTTACACGACATTCGCCAGTCAGGAGACACAATAAACATGGAGTGGACATTAAGTTGGAATACTCCGCTTCCCTGGAAACCACGCATTGCTGTTCCCGGCTGGAGCGAATTAAAAGTCAACTCCAATGGGCTAATTAATTCTCATATTGACTACTGGAAATGTTCCCGCCTCGATGTACTAAAGCAGCATATCCCCGCTTTACCCCGTAAAGAGAATAAAAATGAATAATTTTTAGAGTAAATTTACGATAACGGCTTATAGAAGCTAGTAAAGTAAATAAATTTCATTTAGGATTCAAACTAAGGAATCAAAATCTTCAAGGATACCTGTAGTTAGAGAAAACCCGCTACAGTAAATAAATATAAGCAATTTTCAGGCGGGGTTTAATTATCAATGCGTGTAATTTTAATGACAGGGAAAGGGGGCGTTGGCAAAACGTCTGTAGCAGCTGCAACGGGCTTGCGTTGTGCTGAACTCGGCTATAAAACCTTAGTTCTTAGCACCGACCCCGCCCACTCTCTTGCCGACAGTTTTGACCTAGAATTGGGACACGATCCACGTCTAGTTCGCCCCAACCTGTGGGGAGCAGAACTAGACGCGCTGATGGAATTGGAAGGAAACTGGGGTGCTGTCAAGCGCTATATCACCCAGGTTTTGCAGGCGCGGGGATTGGATGGCGTACAGGCGGAAGAATTAGCCATTCTACCTGGGATGGATGAAATTTTCGGTTTAGTTCGCATGAAGCGCCACTACGATGAAGGCGAATTTGATGTACTCATTATTGACTCGGCTCCCACTGGAACTGCACTGAGACTGCTAAGTTTACCGGAAGTTAGCGGTTGGTATATGAGACGTTTTTATAAGCCATTACAAGGAATATCAGTTGCTCTAAGACCTTTGGTTGAACCCATCTTTAGACCGCTTGCAGGTTTTTCTTTACCAGATAAAGAGGTCATGGATGCTCCCTATGAATTTTACGAGCAGATTGAAGCGTTGGAAAAAGTATTAACTGACAATACTCAAACTTCGGTGCGCTTAGTCACCAATCCAGAAAAAATGGTGATCAAAGAGTCTCTTCGCGCCCATGCTTATTTAAGTTTGTACAATGTTGCTACAGATTTGGTGGTGGCAAATCGGATTATACCAGAGCAAGTGACTGACCCCTTCTTTCAACGTTGGAAGGAGAATCAGCAGCAATATCGGCAGGATATTCACCAAAATTTCCATCCATTGCCTGTGAAGGAAGTTCCGCTTTACTCTGAGGAAATGTGCGGTTTGGATGCCTTAGAACGGCTGAAGGAAACACTATATAAGGACGAAGACCCGACTCAGGTATATTACAAGGAAACGACTCTCAAAGTTGTGCAAGAAAAAAACCAGTATAGTTTGGAACTGTATTTACCTGGTATTGCCAAGGATCAAGTTCAGTTAAGTAAAACTGGGGATGAGTTAAATATTACCATTGGCAACCATCGGCGCAATTTGGTGTTGCCGCAAGCACTGGCGGCTTTACAACCATCCGGGGCAAAGATGGAGAATGATTATCTAAAAATCCGGTTTGCTGATGCGGCTAAGGTAAGCTGAGAAAATTAATCTAGGCAAATTTAGGGGTGGAGGCAGATACTCTAGAGTATCTGCCTGGATTTGCTATTTGCTACTTTGCCAGTAAGCTATTAGCGCAATCCCAGCCAGGTGAAAAAGTCCTGATGGGTAAAAAATTCCAGTATTAACAAAGCAACAAACCCAATCATAGCGAAGCGTCCGTTAAGTTGCTCGGCGTAGGGTGAAAAGCCAAAAGCAGGTTCTGGACTGTTATAATCTTCTGCTGGCGTTTGTTTTGGTGTCGGAGTAGTTTCAGGATTCATCACTTTTAGTTTAATATTGGTCAGATGTTGGTTGAGATTCCAGACTTTGAACAGATTCAATAAGCGATCGCACTACCAACGCCCCCTCGGACGGCTCAAATCCCAAAGGGAATTTACCCCGAACTAGCATTCTTAAACCCAGTGGCCCCAAGCTGATTAACCCCTTAATATCTCGAAAAGAGTTACCCACCACTTGCAGGCCAAATCGGCGTTCATCAATCCAACCGCCTTCCTTAACCAAATCAATTAATACTTTCCGGTGGCGAACTTGGCGGCTGTCTTGGGCATCCTTCCGGTCAAGAATTTCCTGTTTAATTTTCCCGATTTGATCCATTGGGGCAACATCCATCGGACAAACCGTATTGCACATAAAACAGCGGGTACAGCCCCAAACGCCCTGAGTCCCCTGATTATATTTTTCTAAACGAGATTCTGTTTCAAAGTCGCGAGAATCCGTCACCATCCGGTAAGCTTTAGCTAAAGCGTGGGGGCCTACAAAATCTGGGTTCACTTCACGGGCATTGCATTCAGAATAGCAGGCACCGCATAAAATACAATTGCCTGTTTGATTCAGTTTCTCTCGCTCTTGGGGTGTTTGCAGAAACTCTCGTTCTGGGACTTGCCTTGCACCAGTGCTGACATAGGGTTCAACAGCTTCCAGGTGATCCCAAAAGCTGTGCATATCTACCACCAAATCCTTAATTACAGGCATATTGCCCATTGGGGCAATCGTAATTTCTGGGATGACATCTGAGGTATTTCTCGTCGTATCTGAGGTTGTAGCACTTGCCGCTATCTGTTGCAGCCTTTGCAGTTCACTGCCCACATTTTCCTTGCAAGCTAGCGCAGAACGACCATTGATTCGCATTCCGCAGCTGCCGCAAATTGTGTTACGACAATTCTTGCGAAAAGCTAAACTTCCATCCTGCTCCCACTTAATACGATTTAAGCAATCCAGAATTGTGTTGCCGGGATCAACATCCAGTGTGTAAGTCTGAACTTGAGGAGGAGAATTTTGCTCCTGCCTAATGACCTTAAAAAGGACTTGCATGATTAAAGGCTCTTCATTCTCTCATCTTCTAGTCTAAGACTGAAATCAGCAGTGTGTAGGCAAGCACAACTTTGTTTTACATAGGTTGACTTGGGTGTGCAGCTCTTATTTTTTATGTCAAGAGCAATGAAGACAAAACAGATTAATCCCCGCTTTGTCATCCCAAAGATAGATTTCCGGCAATAATATACTTTACACTTTAGACTTTATAAAATTATAGAGTCTTTAGTCTCTCGTCTCTAGTCGCTCCTTAAATGACTTGACAAGTGGTAGTAAGAACCTCAACTGTTACCGAACAAGCAAATTTTGCACCGAGACATGAACTTGAGGACTCACCTTGTAAAAATCGTTTGTTGGACTGAGTAAGTTAAATATATATTTTTTATGTACTCAAATATTGGCAGAAGACTCTCTTTACTATACTGTAGATTGAAGTGTATTTTGTAAGACGATGACTGAAACCGCAACATCTCCATTGACAGGGAAAGCACTGCTTCAAAAAGTAAAAGAGCTTTCAAACTTACCACGGCGAGAAACAGCAAAACGCTGTGGCTATTACACCGTGACTAAGAACAACCAGACTCGTGTCAACTTAACAGACTTTTATGACGCAGTTTTGGGCGCTAAAGGTGTTCCTCTCGATCCAGAAGGAACAAAAGATGGTCGCGGACGCGAACCAACCTATCGTGTAAGCGTACACAAAAACGGTCAAATTGTTATTGGTGCAACCTACACTGAGGCAATGGGATTAAAGCCTGGTGATGAGTTTGAAATTAAGCTGGGCTACAAGCATATTCATTTAATTCAAGTGGATGGCGATAAAACCCGGGCAGCGGAAGATATGGAGGAAGATACTGAAGACGAGGACGAGGATGAATCTTAGGCAGTAATAGTTACTGGTCTAGGGATGCTTTTGACAAAACAAGCTGTTTCATCTGAAAGAAAATTAACTGGCTTTCCTTAAAGAGGATTGTCTAGTGTTTTGCTAATACATCGGAGGGCTATTGCATAGTAGCTGCGTGGGTTTATGCTCGCCCTCCGAAAGTATACAAGGCAGTGTTTTCGCTTTCGTTAAGATGTTAAGCTTGTGCTAATGAAAGCTGTCTTGACAATGGTTATTTTTGACCAAATAGAGCGGTTGCTGGCGTTACTTGCAGAGGCAGCCGCTGTGTGGAAAGCGATCGCTTTTTTCCTTGTTTGGCTAGTTCTTTGGTTGCCAGTGGCGATTCCTCTGGCAAAATTTCTGAAATGGCAGCCCCCTAAGCCATTGGCAGTAGAGCAAAAGCTACCTTTATTAGCTTCGCTTTACTTAATTGCCCCACTGATTGTGTGGGGTGCTTCTTTGGTGGAGGGGGTGCCTTTTTCAGATTACGGCTTGAATTGGAAAGCTTCAGTTTTAGTTTCACTGGGACAAGGCTTAGGCTTGGCTGTGCTAAGCCTGGTGGTAGTGTTTGGCATCGAAAAAGCCTTGGGCTGGATAAATTGGCGCTGGGAAGAAGATCAAAGTTCTCCAGAGGCAGAGATCCAGTCGCCCAAAATTGGATCGGTAGTGGGATCTATCCTGCTACCGACACTATTAATAGGATTATTGGTAAGTGGAATTGAAGAGTTAATTTTTCGGGGATTTTTGCTTACTTCCCTCCAGCAAGATTATTCAGTTTGGGTAGCGGCAGTAATTTCTAGCTTAATTTTTGCTCTGCTACATCTGGTTTGGGAACAGCAAGAAACTCTGCCTCAGCTGCCGGGATTGTGGCTGATGGGGATGGTATTAGTATTAGCTCGTGTTTGTGATGGTGGTAGTCTAGGTTTGCCTTGGGGACTACACGCGGGTTGGATTTGGGTTATAGCTAGTTTGGATACCGTTGGGTTGATTACTTACACGGGTAAAGTTCCAGCTTGGATGACTGGGTTAGGAGAAAAACCCTTAGCTGGTGGGATGGGAATTTTGTGCGTATTGGGAACTGGAGGCCTTCTCTGGGTGTTATTTAACTGAACCGACAAGCTGAAATAGTCTAGAGCAAACAAAGCCTGAGATTATCGGTATCAGAGGAAGTTTTGGGGGAAGCGATCGCAAATCAGCCACAGTTTATAATTCAGTTTCGGCAGTTGAAAACCTATGACCGAGCAATATACTGATTACGATAGTCCCTGGAAAGAAGTCATAGAGGAATATTTTCCCAGCTTTTTGGAGTTCTTTTTCCCCTTAGTTTATGCCGAAATTGACTGGCAGCGAGATCCAGCCTATGAATTTCTAGATACAGAACTGCAACAGCTAGAACCAGATGCAGAAATTGGGCGGCGTTTGGTAGATAAAGTCGCAAAGGTTTGGCTGCTAGGAGGCGAAGAAGCTTGGGTATTGGTTCATGTAGAAGTTCAAGGTAAGTACGACAGCAAGTTTGCCGAACGAATGTACACATACAATTACCGCTTGTATGACCGCCACAAACAACGAGTCATCAGCTTAGCAATTTTGGCAGACGAAGAGAAAAATTGGCGACCTTCTAGCTACGGTTATCAACTTGGGGGATGTCGCGTTAGTTTAGAGTTTCCCGTAGCGAAACTTTTGGACTACGAGGCGCAGTGGGAAAGTCTAGAACAAAGCACTAATCCCTTTGCTGTAATTGTGATGGCGCATTTAAAGACTAAAGCGACGCACCGAAACCCACAGAGTCGTTTAGAGTGGAAACTAAGCCTGGTCAGAAGGCTGTACGAACGGGAGTATAGCCGAGAAGATATCGTAAAGTTGTTTCGGTTTATCGACTGGGTGATGATGCTGCCAGAGGAGTTGGCGCAAGGTTTTAAAGCAGTAGTAAAAAGTTACGAGGAGGCGAATAGAATGCGTTACGTAACCAGTATCGAGCGGTTGGCAAAGCAGGAAGGGATGGTGGAAAATGCACGAGAGAATGCGATCGCAGTCTTGGAAACGCGGTTTCCAGAAGTGCCAAACTCTATTGTCGAGAGGATTAACGGGATAAACGATCCGTCCGTGCTGAAAACGCTTTTCACAAGGGCGATTCTTATTGGTTCTGTGGAAGAATTCCAGCAAGTCTTGGATGAAGTGGTTTCTGGATGAGCGATCGCGCCTTCAATGAGTTGCAGTTAAAATCGTCACTGGATTAAGAGGCGAAAACCGCGTCAAGTTTCCCACAGGTACGGAACGCGATAGCTGCACTTGCAATAACTGGTAATCCCATCTGTGACGGGAAAGCCAATCCAAAGCTGTATTAAGATGTTCTAAAGTTGCTAGTGCCAGCACCAAAACACCATTAGAAGTTAGCTGATTATTACAGGTATCGAGAATTTCAGTTAAATTGCCGCCGCTACCACCGATAAAGATGCGATTTGGTGGTGGAAGTTGAGATAAAGCTTCTGGTGCATCGCCATGAATAGAAATTACGTTTTCTACTTGGAAGCGATCGCAATTTTTCTCGATTAAACTGGTGCCAGCAGAGGTTTTCTCAATCGCATACACGCGAGACCTGGGGAACAATCGGGCAATTTCGATAGAAACTGATCCAGTTCCGGCACCGATATCCCAGATAATTTGTTTTGGCTGTAGTGCTAATTCTCCTAATACGAGAATACGCACTTCGCGCTTAGTCATCAAGCCAGGGCGATCGCTAAAACTCAGAAAACTCCGATCTGGTAATCCCAGCATCGGCAAAGATTCTAAATTTAAAGGCAATTCATCCGCCTCTACACGTAGTAATACCACCACATTCAGGGGTGCAAAAGTTTTATCCAGCAGGCTGTCTATCGGGAAAGACTCAACCCGTTCATCGACACCGCCGAGATTTTCACATACCCAGAATTGGTAATTGCTGGGTAAATCTAAGGCAAGTAACAGATGTGCGATCGCATTTGGCGTATTCGTCCCATCTGTCAGCACCGCAATCTTCTCCACGCCTTGTTGCAGTGCTACAGTTAACTCGTCAAGCGATCGCCCGTGAGCGCTAATTACCCGCGCATCCTGCCAAGGCACTTTTATTTTATTGAAAGCCAGTTGAATCGAACTTAGATGTGGGTAAAAAGTTAATTGTTCTGCTGGAAGTTCTACAAGTAGCAGCCGTCCCAATCCAAAGAATAGTGGATCGCCGCTGACTAATACCACAATTATTTCTGAATCACCATACAAGCAATTGCGAATTTTGTCAATTGCTGCTTTTAAATCTCCTAGTAGCAAACGTTGGGCTGGATGATGGGGAAAGTAACAGAGGTGGCGATCGCTTCCAATTAGCAGCGTAGCCCGATTCACAATCTGCCGCACAGTTTCTGTTAGTCCTGCTGTGCCATCCAAGCCAATTCCGACAACGTGTACAGTCATAGAAAAGCACAAGGCGATCCCCTATGTCCCCCTTCAAAAGGGGGGAGGAAAAAGCTAAAAAAAGAAACACAGAGCCTATATTGCTTCCCCCTGCGTTCTCCACGTCTCTGTGCGTTAACTCTCATAACCCTCCCAAGCTAAGATTAGCAGAGCATTAACGATAGCAGCAGCGACTGGTGAGCCGCCCTTGCGACCTTCGATGCGAATTTGGGGTACGGGGGTGTTAGCAAGTGCCGCTTTTGACTCTAGCACGGAGATAAAGCCCACAGGTGCGCCGATTACCAAAGCTGGTTGTACTGGTGCTTTTGGCAACTCAGCACAAAGCGCTAGCAAAGCGGTGGGAGCATTCCCGATAGCAAAAATCGCGTTGGGAAATAACTCAAAGCATTGCATCAAACCAGTTTCGGTGCGCGTCTTACCGGGAAGTGGGACGGGTGCTTCTTCAACTGCGGCAATTAGCGGGGTGCCAAAAGTTTTCGATACCATGCCAGCAACTCCCTGTTTTACCATGCCTACGTCTGTGATAATAGGCACACGATGCTGGAGAGATGCGATCGCATTCTCAATTGCCCCAGGACTAAATCGAATCAATGTTGCAAACTCAAAATCAGCTGTAGTGTGAATCACCCGCCGGACAATGGCATACTCAGCGGGGCTAAAGTTATGTTCGCCGATTTCTCGGTCAATAACTGCAAAACTCTGCTCCAAAATAGGATGATTTAAAAGGCTCATTCAGGGGCGGGTCTAAGGAAGATTTGCTGTCGCCAAATGCTAAGGTTATCTTAAAACCCGCCCCGACAACTTAAAATTCTAAAACAGGCCAGTCAGGGCCGCGGTAATAGTGGGTCATATCGTCAAACTTCCTCAGTTCTGCGCGGTGTGCCAAGAGTTCTTGGTAATTTTCTACCCATTGATCGTTAAATTCCGAAAGCTTATTGCATAAAGCTTGGCGATCCAAATCGGGTGAAATATTCCCAAAATATCCTAGTGTAATATGGGCAGTAAAACGGTATTGCTGTTCAACCCTCAAAGCAATCAGACCGGGATTTTGATAAATACAGCGGCGAAACTGCAAAATTCTTTCGTAGGTTTCCTCATCCTTGGGTAGTAAACCCACAGCGATCGCGCGAGGCATCACTATCAACCCCAGCAATTGCCAGCGTAAAGGATGCCCTAAACTGATTGACGGCTTAGACTGCTCAAAGATTTTACCAATTGCAGAGCGCAAATGTTCCTCAAACGCTGGCTTCTGATTCGCGTGTCTGTAAGCACTGTCCCAAATCAAATCCGCTAAAGTTAAGTGAAAGCTTGCCGGAGGTACTGGTACCAAGAAACCGGAGTCAAACTGCTGCAATAGTTGGTCTTGGCACACCTTCAAGGTTTCGTAAAACGTAGAATTTACCGAATCATCCCCCCAAGGTGGTGTGATTACGGTATAGCCTGGGAAAGGCACTGGCTGTCTTTCGCCAGATTCGTCAGGCTTAAACTTCGGAGACTCCTGTATATGTTGTACTTGGGACTGGTAGGTAGCAGGTAGCGGTAGTCGGGCTACCCGATTTAAATAAATTTGATAACTCTCGTCCAATTTTGATATCCTCGCTCTTTTAAAAGATGCTGTAATGCCAATTTACCTTTACTGGGGAGAAGATGATTTTGCCTTAGAAAAAGCCGTTAATGTCCTTTTACATCGATTTGTCGATCCGCAATGGGCTAGCTTTAACTATGACAAAATTTCCCCCGATCAAGCCAATGCTGCCATCACCGGACTGAATCAGGCGATGACACCTCCTATGCTCACCGGTTCGCGTTTGGTATGGTTGACTGATACAACTATATTCCAGCAATGTTCTGAAGACCTGCTGGCTGAGTTGGAGCGTACTATACCAGTGCTTCCTGAGTCGTCAGTATTATTATTGACAACGCGAACTAAACCTGATGGTCGTCTAAGATCCACCAAGTTGCTGCAACAGTATGCTGAGATTAGAGAATTTTCTCTCATTCCACCCTGGAAAACAGAAGAGTTGCTAAAAAGAGTGCGGCAAGTTTCCCAAGAAGTCGAGGTAAAACTGACTCAGGCTGGTGCCGAACTTTTAGCACAGTCTGTGGGAAATGATACCAGGCAGCTTTGGAATGAGCTGGAAAAGTTAAGTTGCTATGCTGGGACAGAAGCAAAAGCACTTGATGTCGATGTTATTGCTGCTCTGGTGACATCAACCACCCATAATAGCTTGAAGTTGGCAGAGGCAATTATTCAGGGAAATGCGGCTAAAGCTTCCGGTTTGGTTGCGGACTTGATCGGTCGCAATGAACCAGCTTTGAAGATTGTAGCTACTTTGATTGGTCAATTTCGCACCTGGTTATGGGTCAAACTTATGATAGAGGATGGGGAGCGAGATGAAAGAGCGATCGCTACTGCGGTAGAGATAGGCAACCCAAATCGAGTTTACATTCTACGAAAAGAAGTCAACCCCTTATCAAGTCGGCAACTTAGTTTAACATTACCCTTACTGCTGGATCTGGAAGTTAGCCTAAAGCGAGGCGCAGATCCCCTCTCGACTCTACAAACTAAAGTTATAGAACTCTGCCTGGTGTATCAGTGAAACGTAACGCACCAAAACCCTTAAAATATCTTTCCATAAAGGTGCGTTACAGCTTTGCCCTAACACGTCCTAAATCTGGCATCTGGAAGTGCATCTGTGAAATTTAGGAAATTATTTATAAATGCTTCCTCTTTACCTGGAACTTCTCACCCTTAAAATAGTTCAGAAAATGTAATGCACGTACTGCTTTAGTTTCCTATTTTTGGCTGCACTAGATCATGATGACTTCCTTCTGTTCCCGCCGTTACGTGAATCGAGTCTTATCCCAATGCCTGAGTGTGGGAACTTTCGCCACCCTAAGCCTGCTATTGGGAATCGCACCGGGTATCTCCGGAGGCTACCATACTGTTGAGTTTAATTCTGTGGCATACGCTCAAGCTTCTAATGTTACTAATGAGGAAGTAACTAAAGTTGCCAGAGCTATCTTGGCGATGGAGCCTGGTCGCCAATCTGCCTATAATGACATTAAGAAACTTGTGGGCAGCCCTCCGAATATTATTTGCGGCAAACCTACTACTTTGCAATCGCTGCCTCGAAATGCTAGGGCAATTGCCAGAAATTACTGTCAGCAGTCGCAAAAGATTATCCAGAGCAACGGTCTGACAAATGAACGATTTAACCAAGTTACCATTGCAGCGCAGAGCGATAAGGATCTACAAACACGGATTCAAAATGAAATGCTTCGTCTGCAATCTAACTAAGGGCGATCTTTGAGGATCTCTTTCTTTTGTCTTTACCTTTTTAAGCGATGCTAAATATAACGCAACGCTTGAGTGGCGAGCCTGATGTAGAAGTTAGTTTTACTCTGGCTCTGACAGCCGAGGAGCGCACCCGCAGCCGCTATCGCTTTGAAACGCCTTCAGGTGAAGCTTTGTATCTGCGTTTACCTAGAGGGACGGTGCTACGCGATCGCGATCTCCTCCAATCTGAAACCTGCGACGTTGTAGTGAGAATTGCTGCTAAACCGGAACCAGTTCTCACGGTGACAGCTAAACAGCCCCTAGATTTGCTGCGTGCGGCTTATCATCTGGGGAATCGGCACGTACCGATAGAAATTGCTCTCACCTATTTAAGGCTATCTCCTGACCCAGTTTTGCAGGCAATGCTGGAACATCTAGGGGTCGAGGTACGAGAGGAAATTGCGCCTTTTCAACCTGAACCGGGTGCTTACGGGCATTAACAAGGGGCTGGGGGCTGGGGGCTGGGGACTGGGGATTAGGGACTGGGAACTAGGGACTAGGTAAGACTTATCCCGAATCCCCAATTCCGAATTCCCAATCCTCAATTTCCGAATCCCCAATCCCCAATCCCCAATCCCCAATCCCCAATGAGCAATTTACTGTGTCTGTTACAACTTGCTAGTCCAGCATTGCCAGTGGGTGCTTATAGCTATTCTGAAGGGTTGGAAACGCTAGTTGAGGCTGGTGTAATTGATAATCGGCATCTGGGAGACTGGCTAAAGCAGGAACTGCGCTATGGGGCAATTCGGTTGGAGGCGGCGATCGCAATCCGCGCCTATCGAGGTGCAGAAGCTGGCGATTTAGCGGCTTTAAGTTACTGGAATGCTTGGTTATCTGCTGCTAAAGAAACCCAAGAATTGCGAGAGCAAAGTTGGCAGATGGGGCGATCGCTTTTGAAATTATTTCTGGAACTACAGCCGCAGGTGCAGTTAATGGCCGATGCTGTGGGAAATCCTTGTAATTATGCGATCGCTTTCGGTATCGCCGCGCAACAGTGGCAAATTGAGCTAAAGCAAGCAATGTTGGGATATTTACACAGCTGGGCGACGAATGCGATCGCGTCTGGAGTGAAACTGATTCCTCTAGGACAAACCGCTGGGCAACAGCTACTCTTTGAACTGCATCCCACTATACGTGATGCTGCCAATGAAATTTTAGCTTTAGAGGATGACGATCTCGGTAGTTGCGGTTGGGGATTAGCGCTGGCGAGTATGGCACACGAAACCCAGTACACGCGACTATTTCGCAGTTAACGTAAATGGCACTGACTTAACGGCAATTGAGTTCTATCGTAGCTTCGGGAGCCAGAGTTCTGCGCGGGGCGTGGCGTTTGAGGTGTGCAATAGCTAATTGCCTTGTTGACATACTCCCCGCCGTAAACGGTCGGGGATTCTAATTCCTGGTTCACAGAAATCCGCTTACTGTAGAAGGTTTCCCTTCTGCAATAGAGGCGGTCTTCTCCCCAGGCTTTCCCTCTTGCGAGGCAGATCCCTTTTGCCCAAAGGTACTGTTTTCCCATGCCCTTCCTAGTAGGGCGACAAGCTTAATTTGCTAGGTTTGCTGAGGGATAAAAAGCTTGAAATGTAACCTTTTCCACACTTGTTCAACCCAGCATTTTAGCCTTGACGCGCTACTAGAATCCCCATACCCTTTTTGAGGATATTAATTGCCGCGTTAGTATCGCGGCATATCTCAACACTACATGAGGGACATGAATGAGTTCTGGTGCTTAATGACTTTTTCACTCTCCAGCCACAACTAGAGCAATCCTGAGATGTATAGTGGGGTGAAACTGCCACTACCGCTTTATCCCAGATTTTCCCGTAGTAGTCTAACCATTGAGTGAACTGATACCAACTAGCATCCTGAATTGATTTAGCCAAGCGATGATTCTTGACCATGTTGGCAATCTTCAAATCCTCATAGACAATCACATCGTTTGAGTGAACTACGCATCGGGCAAGCTTTATCGCCCAATCTTTACGCTGTCTAGAGGTTTTAAGATGAACTCTACCTAGTCGTTGTCGTGCTTTATGGTAGTTGTTTGATTGAGGTTTTGCACCGAGGACAAACTTTTTACTTAACCGTCTTTGAGCTTCTTTTAGTCGGCGCTCAGACTTCCTCAAAAACTGGGGATAGATAACAGCATTATCGTTCTGGTCTTTAGTGAAGTATTTTAACCCCAGATCCAAGCTGACAACATTGCCTGTGTATTCCCCTGCTTCTTTCCGGTCAGCATCAAAGCAGAATTGAGCATAATACCCATCTGCCCTACGCACAACACGCACGCGGTTAATCTTAAGGGTGTGAAGGTCAATCTTTGTTTCATTGTTGCAGTATAGAGATAAAGTCCCAATCTCGAAGCCATCCGTGAAGTTAATACTTTCACAATCTTGGGCTAGCTTCCATCCGGAGACTTTGTATTCTACAGAGCGGCAATGCTTTTTAAATTGGGGATAACCTTTCTTTTTCTCGCCCTTTTTACATCGGGAATAGAAGTTAGAAATAGAAGCCCAAGCACGTTCCGCACTGGCTTGTCTGGCGGCTGAGTTTAACTTTTTGGCGAAAGGAAACTTGGCGGCTAAATCTTTGCACAGTGAGTACAAATCGGCTTTACTTACACCTTGGTTATCCATCCAGTACCGGATTGCCTTGTTTCTAATGAACTGGGCGGTACGAATAGCATCATCAAGAGCTAAGTATTGCTCTTTTGTTCCGTTTTTTAACTTGGCTTCTCTAACTAACATGATGTTATTTTACCGCACAATATTGCCGATAAAACATTAAGATAAATAAAAACCGCCTTGAAAGTGCGGGGCTTTAAACCCATTATTTTGGTAAGATTAGCCATTAGTGATTAGCAATCCCATGAGTGCATTTCGGGTTGGCGTAGCAGGGCCAGTGGGTTCGGGAAAAACTGCCTTAGTTGAGGCGATGTGTAAGGCGATGCGGCAGAGATACCACATTGCTGTCGTCACCAATGATATTTATACCCAGGAAGATGCACAGTTTTTAGTGAAAAGTCAAGCATTGGAAAGCGATCGCATCCTCGGCGTAGAAACTGGCGGCTGTCCCCATACCGCCATCCGCGAAGACGCTTCCATGAACATAGCCGCCATCGAACAGATGGAACAGCGATTTCCAGATTTAGACCTAGTATTTTTAGAAAGTGGCGGCGACAACTTAGCTGCAACCTTTAGTCCCGAACTTGTAGACTTGACAATTTACGTAATTGATGTCGCAGCAGGTGACAAAATTCCCCGCAAAGGAGGCCCCGGCATCACCAAGTCAGATTTGCTGGTAATTAACAAAATTGACCTTGCCCCTTTAGTGGGAGCTGATTTGGGCATCATGGAACGAGACACCAAGAGAATGCGCGGGGAAAAACACTTTATATTTACAAATTTGAAGACTCAGCAAGGATTAGACGCTGTTTTAAACTTTATCCGTTTGAATATGGGAGAAATTCCCCAAACAGCAACCTGACCTTACCCTTCAATGATTGTTAAAAATCAGGATTTTGTATCCAAGACTACAATGTTTTCCTAGACCATCGCTCTAATATCACTCCTTAGCTGTGTATGTTCTCTATCATTGGGCTGATGAAGCCAGGAGTACAGGATTGGTATGGCAAAGCGATTAGGGCGACGTAAATTTCTTCTATACGGTTCTGCCACTCTAGGAACCAGTATTCTTCTCAAGGCTTGCAGTGGGACTTCCACCACTAATCCCAGCAGTCCAACAGCTGCTTCTCCCTCTCCTGGCGCGACTACCGTGGCTGCTGCTGGTGGAGGAGACACCATCAAAGTAGGGATTTTACACTCCCTCAGCGGCACGATGGCAATTAGCGAAAAAAGTGTCGTCGATGCTGAAATGTTAGCAATTGAGGAGATTAATAAAGCTGGCGGCGTACTAGGCAAACAAATTCAACCTATTCAAGAAGATGGTGCCTCTGACTGGCCTACTTTTGCAGAAAAAGCCAGAAAATTAATTGATCAAGATAAAGTTGTTACCGTTTTTGGGTGTTGGACTTCTGCCAGTCGTAAAGCTGTACTGCCAGTATTTGAAGAGAAAAAACATATGCTCTGGTATCCCGTACAATACGAGGGACAAGAGTGTTCTAATAATATCTTCTATACTGGCGCTGCCCCAAATCAACAAATCGAGCCTGCGGTTGATTGGTTGTTGCAAAATAAAGGTAAAAGATTCTTCCTCATAGGTTCCGACTACGTTTTTCCTCGCACCGCCAACACCGTCATTAAAGAGCAATTAAAAGCCAAAGGCGGCGAAACAGCAGGTGAAGACTACTTACCTTTGGGTAATACAGAAGTCACCCCCATCATCACCAAAATAAAAGCAGCACTGCCAGATGGCGGAGTAATTTTTAATACTCTTAATGGTGATAGTAACGTCGCTTTCTTCAAGCAGATGCAAGGCGCAGGATTGAATCCAGATAAATATCCGGTTATGTCTGTAAGTATTGCCGAAGAAGAAGTTAAAGCAATCGGTACAGAATATCTCAAAGGTCATTACGCTGCTTGGAATTATTTCCAAACTGTGGACACGCCTGCTAATAAAAAATTTGTCGAAGCCTTTAAAGCAAAATACGGAGACGACCGGGTAACAAATGACCCGATGGAATCAGCTTACATTGCTGTTTATCTATGGAAGCAGGCTGTTGAAAAAGCAAAAAACGCTGACGATATAGAAGCGGTTAAAAAGGCTGCTGTAGGTCAAACCTTCGAGGCTCCACAAGGCACAGTGACGCTGGAAAATAACCATCACTTAGCCAAGTTTGTGCGACTTGGTGAAGTGGCGGATGACGGTCTATTTAAGATTGTCTACGAGACACCGAAAGCAGTATCTCCTGTTCCCTGGAACCAGTTTGTCGCTGAAACTAAGGGATATGCCTGTGACTGGACTGATTTGAAAAAAGGTGGCAAATATAAAGCCTAACCTGTCTAGTTATTAGCTTGTTGTCCTTTGTCCTTATCTATTGTCTTCAGTAAAAGGATAAAGGACAGCTAAAAAAGCTAATAAACTTAAGCATAGGTAGTAATTGCGCTCGTTTTTCATGAGAATAGGCGATTGTTTAGTCGCATATATTACCCGCTAAAATTTGCATCTGGAATAATATGCTTTATGCAATAGGCTATATGCAATGCAACTTTAAGTAGTAGGTGTACATCCAAGAAAAACTATTCAGCGGTGGAAATAGCTGTAAGTTTTTCAGGCTGGTAATGGGTATAGTCGGCTGATTCTTTATTACCAATTACCAGAAGTGAAGTTAGATACCTATCACCTGCTTATGTAAAAAGGTAAGCTGCAACAAAGGCGATGCAAATCAATTAATTGGGAGAAAGCTAGTGCTGCAAGTAGTGTTAGATGCCATATTTAACGGGATTAGCATCGGTGCTGTTTTACTAATTGCGGCGCTGGGTTTAGCCATTGTATTTGGGCTAATGGGTGTCATAAACTTAGCTCACGGCGAGTTAATAATGCTGGGAGCATACACAACTTATGTTGTGCAAAATGGTTTCAAGATATTGGGGAAACCTTGGTTTGAACTTTATATCTTTTTTGCCCTAATTTTGGCTTTTTTGGTAGCAGCTGCTGTGGGCTTAATTCTGGAACGCGGGGTGATTCGTTATCTTTACGGACGACCTCTGGAAACACTGCTGGCAACATGGGGCGTTAGTCTGATTTTGCAACAGTTTGTCCGCAGCGTTAACTGGGTACTGATAATTGAAATTAGTGTATTTTGTATTTTGTTTTTCGGCGCTTTGAAGATTCTGTCTCGTCGCGCAAATTTTGAAAGAATTCGCCCTTGGGTAATAGTGGTAATGTTACCTGTTTCGTGGGAAATTGCTGCGAGAATAGGTAAACTTTTGGGGGAAACTTATAAACTGGCTGTGACTAAGGCTTGGTTCGGCGCTCAAAATGTTGATGTAACGGCTCCTAGTTGGCTGCGAGGTGGGTTGCCGTTAGGTAGCTTTCAACTGCAATATGCGCGACTTTTTATTATCGTGCTAACAATTCTTTGTATTGCCGGAATTTACTTGTTTTTACAACGTTCTTCTTGGGGTTTGAGAATTCGGGCAGTGACGCAAAATCGCAGTATGAGTGCTTGTTTGGGAATTCCTACAGAGAAAGTGGATGCACTGACTTTTGCGTTGGGTTCGGGATTAGCTGGTGTTGCTGGTTGTGCGATTAGTTTGCTGGGTTCTGTGGGGCCAAATACTGGGCAGAATTATATTGTCGATACGTTTATGGTGGTAGTTGTGGGCGGTGTTGGTAAGTTGGTGGGTAGTATCGTGGCTGCGATCGCTATCGGTATGGCAAACTATCTCATCGGTTCTAATACTCTGGCGCTGTGGCTTGCTCCCATTAAACCGCTTTCAGATTTCTTTTCATTTTTCGCTACAACAAGTATGGCGAAGGTGATGGTTTTTGCTTTGATTATTGCTTTTCTTCAAGTGCGTCCGGGGGGAATTTTTCCCCAGAAGGGACGCACGGTTGATGCTTAGGAAAATCTAAAAAACCGCGAAGGCGCGAAGGACGCGAAGAATGAGAAAGAAAGGAGGCCAGTTAGTATTAATAGAGGTGGGGGTGGTCGTAGCGATCGCTCTTATTTTAATCTTGGTGATGCCAGTGGTTCTTTCTGGGTTTCGTCTCACTTTGCTGGGGCGTTTTCTGGCGTTAGCGATCGCTGCTTTGGGTATTGATTTAATCTGGGGCTACACTGGTATGCTCAGTTTGGGGCATGGGGTGTTTTTTGCCCTTGGTGGTTACGCTTTGGGGATGCACTTGCAATTAGCGCCTTTGAATGGCGGTTTACCAGAATTTATGTCACTCTATGGGGTGACAGAGTTGCCTTGGTTTTGGCAGCCGTTTTACTCGTTTGGCTTGACTGCTTTGGCTGTAGTAATAATTCCAGCTATATTAGCCGCAATTTTGGGATATTTGGTATTTCGCAACCGCATTCGCGGCGTATACTTTTCGATTTTAACTCAAGCAGCAACAATTGTTTTTTTCAACTTCTTCAACGGGCAGCAAAAACTGTTTAACGGCACCAATGGTTTAACTAACTTCAAAACTATTTTGGGAGCAACTGTCAGTGATAGTAAAACGCAGTTTGTTTTCTACACTCTCACGGTGTTGTTTTTAGTGGCATCTTACGTTTTGTGTCGCTGGTTGACAAAAGATCGTTTTGGACGCTTGCTAATTGCTATTCGAGATGATGAAAGCCGCGTGCGTTTTTCTGGCTATAACCCTACTGGATACAAAGTGATTGTATTTGCCATTTCCGCTGCTTTAGCGGGAATTGCTGGTGCCTTATTCACTATCCAAACAGGTTTGATTTCACCGAAAACGATGGATATTGCTTTTTCGATTGAAATGGTAATTTGGGTGGCAGTGGGAGGTCGTGCAACTTTGGTAGGCGCAATCCTAGGAACACTGGTGGTAAACTTTGGCAAGAGTTTTTTGAGCGAAGAATATCCGGATAGTTGGCTATTTTTCCAAGGTGCCTTATTCCTAATTGTGGTGACAGTTCTTCCCGATGGTTTGATTGGCTGGCTGCGATATCAAGGTTTGGATAGAATGCGATCGCTCTTTGGATTCCGTAAACAAGTCGCCACATATCCTAGCCTGGAAGCGGAAATTAGCACTCAGAATGATGAGTAAAGTTTTTACCGCAAAGGACAACAGAGGTAAATGCAAAGTTATTGCTTATTCCCTGTCAACCTCTGCGCCTTCCTTTGCATCAATTTGCGTTAAAAAATATGAACAATAAAATACTAGAAACTGAAAATGTAACTGTTAGTTTTGATGGATTTAAAGCACTAAACCACCTAAATTTCTACATGGATGTTGGAGAATTGCGAGTGGTAATTGGCCCCAATGGTGCAGGTAAAACAACATTTCTGGATGTCATCACTGGCAAGGTAAAACCGACAGAAGGGCGAGTGCTATTCAAGGGGAGAAATGTCAAAGCTTTCTCAGAATATCAAATCGCCCGTTTGGGAATTGGTCGCAAATTCCAAACCCCCCGCATTTACTTGAATCTAACACCACGCGAAAATTTAGAAATCGCTTGCAACCGCAATAAAAATGCTCTCTTTACCCTATTTAGCCGTCCCTCTACTGCTGAACAGAGCAAAGCGATCGCGTTGCTAGAAACCATTGGTTTGACGGCTAAATCAGATATCCTTGCTGGGTTACTTTCTCACGGAGAAAAGCAACGTCTGGAAATTGGGATGTTAGTCGCTCAATCTCCTGATTTGTTGCTTGTTGATGAACCTGTGGCTGGGTTAACTGATGAAGAAACTGAAAATATTGGTAATTTACTTTTAGCTCTAGCTCAAAGTCATTCTATTCTGGTGATTGAGCATGATATGGAATTTGTCCGCCAAATTGCCCGTAAAGTTACGGTACTGCACGAGGGTTCAGTCTTGTGTGAAGGAACCATTGAGGAAGTGCAGAATGATCCTCGCGTAATTGAAGTTTATTTGGGACAGCAATTAGTGTCTTAATGTTGAATAAAAATTCAAATGCTACAAATTACTGGTTTAAATGTTTACTACGGTGAAAGCCATATTCTCTGGGATGTAGATTTGAGCGTACCTGCGGGAGAAATGGTTTGTTTAATTGGTCGCAATGGCGTTGGTAAAACTACTTTACTCAAGACAATTATGGGGTTGATAAAGCCCCGCACAGGCACGATTACTTTTGCAGGTAATCTGATAAATGCTAACTCGACCGATCAAAGAGCAAAGCTGGGGATTGGCTACGTTCCCCAAGGACGGGAAATTATCCCGCGTTTGACAGTGAAGGAAAATCTGTTGCTAGGTTTGGAAGCTAGACGCGATCGCGCACGCAGTCAAGAAATTCCAGAGGAAATCTTTGCCCTTTTTCCAGTCTTAAAATCCATGCTTTCGCGGATGGGTGGCGACTTGAGTGGAGGACAACAACAACAACTAGCGATCGCACGCGCTTTGATGGGAAAACCGCAGTTACTCGTATTAGACGAACCCACCGAAGGCATCCAACCATCTATCATTTTGGAGATAGAAGCAGCAGTACGCCGCATTGTTAAATCTACAGGAATTTCTGTTTTATTAGTAGAACAACACTTGCATTTTGTGCGCCAAGCAGATCGCTATTATGCAATGCAAAAAGGCGGCATTGTTGCCTCTGGTTCTACTAGCGAATTGAGCCAAGATGTGATTGAGAGATTTCTCGCAGTGTAACGGCGCGGCCAGCTTTGCACAGAATAGGACAGCTAGATTATCTGAAAAGGATACTATTGACTGGTAATACATTTCGGTTTATGTCAGTAACAGACGGATCTGTTGCTCTTGGTTCTCGTTTCGGTGCTGTGGGTGAAGGTTACTTCCGCAGTTCGGCATTTAATAGACGGAAAAATGTGAATTAGGTAATGAAGCCAATTACCGAGAAATTTAACGTGTAGGCGCGATTTTTGTTGATATAATCGAGTGATTGGGTTGAAAAAAAACTCGCCTCTCAATAATCAAGAGACTTGTTACATTTATTCATATAAACCCAATATACTAACTTAATAAGCAGAGAATAAAAATGACAGAAACAAGTGACGAGCCATCTCTAAATCGTAATTGGAGAGTTCGTAATCTAAAAGGGGGCGATGTTTGGGACGGTGCGATCATAGCGTACTGGGAGGCAAGTTTTGACCCGATTAGTGATGACTATACCCCTGAAGAAATTGACGCTCACGAGTTATTTAAAAAATGGGTCAAAAAGGTTCAAGAGAAATACCCAAATGGTTTAGTCCCTATCTACTGGTTTGTTAAGTGCAAAGAACACGCTATGTTCGAGTCTATGCCTTTCCAGTTCAAACACTCAGCAGAGGTGTTTAGCGAAGATTTCCTGACTTTCTATAGTTGGCCTGTCAGCTCCATGACAGGTGAGCAGTTGAATTGGCTTACGCTTCCAGTAGCAGATAAGTTGTGGGATTCTCAGCGTGCTGATAAGGGCGGATTTATTCAGCAAGCTACAGGATGGAAACCTGCTGTCCTTCAGCCCTATATTTATCTGCCTGCGCTAATGAACATATTGCAGTAGTAGCAAATAGGGTAGACAATGCCTAGCCCTGTTACGGTGCAAATCAACAAATTTTTGTGTCATAAATCCTAGCTAGCGATTGCTCCTGAAAATCCAACTTGTGCTTGCTGTGTGCGAACTGATGGCAGAGCTTGACCATTACTTGGTGGCTGTCTATCCTCCCGAAAGTAACCAACCGGAGGCTATCAATTTATACAAGAAGTTTGGCTTTTATCAAATTCTCTCATTTTGTGATTACAAACCAAATTCATTAAGTCTTTTCTTCGAGAAGACGTTTAACTAAGATTAACTAAGATAATTTATATCTAAGAAATTTGACGTAGACGTAACAATTCAAACACTTTGGAAAACTGAAGCCAAAAATCGTAGGGACGAAATCCGAAGTGGCGCAGGCAGTTAAGGCAATTTCTGGGGAAGAAGTATTGGCTGAAGTAAGGCGGCTCCAAGAGCAATATTAAGCAGGATTTTATTCTAATTGTGGCAGTGATGCACTGTAGTCGAGAACCTGGGTACTGGAAAGATCGAGTTATACAGAAACCACTGGATGTTTGAAGAGTTACTACAACTTTGATATATGCGATCGCTCCCATGAATTGACGGAAAAATGCGATCGCATATATCAGCAGGTAGAGCTTGATATAGCAGAGTAGTCTACCTTAAGGCTCTACCCGGTTCTTGAGAAATTTTCTAGCGTGAAGGTATAGCCCACTCACGCATAGAAAAAAGATTTTTATGACAACCGACGTTTCTACTGACATCAACAAGAACAAAAATATTAATGGATCGCTCTTAACTGGCGCTCTCTTGATTGTTTTGGGGATAGTTGCGATCGCTGTGCCTAACGTATCGACAATTGTCGCTGAGACTTGGATTGCTTTGATCCTATCTAGCGCAGGAGTTGCCAAGGGAGTCTACGCATTTCAAACCCGCGATCAAGGAGCTTTCATTTGGAAACTCTTATTGAGCGTCCTCTACATTGCCACAGGCGTGATGCTATTCTTTTACCCCTTAACGGGTGTCCTGACACTGACCCTGTTGCTAGGTAGCTTTTTGCTGACAGAAGGTGTATTCAACCTAATCCTGGCATTCCGGGTGCGTCCGCAACAGAATTGGACATGGGTGCTGACAGACGGGATTATTACGCTGGTGCTGGGTGCAATGATTTGGTTCCAGTGGCCCTTCAATGCGTCTTGGCTGATTGGGACGCTAGTTGGTGCAAGCGTTCTCTCCACAGGGGTTTCCCGCGTGATGCTGTCGCTTAATGCGCGTTCTGCCTTGAATCAGTCTAACCAAGCTGCTTGAGTCTAAAACTCTGTAATCTGGCGTAAGGCGGGTAATGCACTGCAAGAAAATTACCCGCCATCTCGATAGAAGCGATCGCATCCTGATTAACTTCTCATTCTCAACCAGCCAAAAATTTGCTCGGCTGTCAATTGAAGAGGAATACTGTCTAGCACAGCTAAACAATCGCTTCCCTGACACAATTCTGGTTGTTGGTTTGGTAGGAAAATTAGTACAGAGCGATCGCCTGCGAAGCAAATCCCGCAGATGAGTAGCGCCTATATGCCAAGATCAACAGAGTAGCGATCGCAAACCTGATCAATGTCTTCAACTCATCCTCCTCTCGATATTCGATTCCAACGCCTGCGCGAGGTACGCGCTGCACTACTGCGCCTTCATAAGAGACTACTCGACTCCGAACGTGAGGGTTACGAGCAGTCTCACGGACGCATTCGGTCAAACGGGGAGTTTCTTCGGCTTGTTCTCGAAGATGAATGGTTTACCTGGCTGCGTCCGTTCTCTCAATTTATCGTCAAGATTGACGAAGCCTTGAGTCCAAAAGAGTCTATAACATTACAAAAAGCTGACGAGCTGTTAAAGGAAGCTAGTTCCTTGCTTACTCCTTCCGAAGAAGGAAGCGACCGAGAGCAGCGTTACTATCAAGCCATTCAACGCGATCCAGACATTGCATTCATGCACGCACAAATATCAAGCCTATTAGCGACTGAGAGTTAACTAAGCTGCTTGCCTTTTGTCTAAATTAATGACCTATCATCCAAGGGCGTGCATGATGATGATTGTGGTACTTAGAGGATGATGGTTCTGTTGCTTGCGATCGCTTCGCTATTGTTGGTTCTGCACTTTGCTCTACTCGCCGCCGTAAAGCCGCAGGTGTTGTAATCAGGCCAGGTGCTGAGTAAACCCGTTTGGAGATGCGATCGCAAGTAGGACACAACTTAGGATTAAGCGTTTCACTCATCTTCAACCATGCCTCAAAAACACCGCAGCTTTCACATCGAAATTCGTAAAGTGGCATAACTTTATAATCTCCATATTAGACATTTTTAGCCAATTAGAACAGACTTGAAAGTTGAAGGTTAAAAATTATAACTTTCAACCTTCCAATCTTCTAACCTTCAACTAAGTTGGCAAAACATTCCGTTCAAAAATTGCCGTTGGAACCGCAATCGTACAACAAGCATTTGGAATATCTACAATCCTACTAATTCGACCTTCACAGGGTGCCGAACCCAACAACAAATAAATCTGTTCACCCGTGTAACCAAACTTTTTGAAATACTCAATAGCATTTAAACAAGCCCGCCTATAAGCAACGTGAGCATCCAGGTAGTATTGTTTGCCTGTAAATTCGTCAACTGAAATTCCCTCAAATACTAAATATTCTGAGTAACGAGGTTCAACTGGCCCCGGCTTAAAAATAGGGTTAGTCAGCGCGTACTTTTCTACACCACCCTTAATTAATTCCACATGAAGATCGATGTACCCAGCCATCTCAATTGCGCCACAAAATGAGATTTCACCGTCACCTTGGGAAAAGTGAATATCTCCCATTGAAAGTTTCGCGCCTTCAACATAAACCGGGAAGTAAATCCGCGAACCTTTTGACAAATTTTTGATATCGCAGTTTCCGCCATGTTCGCGGGGTGGAACAGTGCGTGCTGCTTCTTTCGCCACTCGGTCATATTCTGCACCTTTCAACGATCCAAGAATGGCATTTTTCGGGTTAGGCAATTCTGCCAAAGCAGGAATTGCCGGTTTCCAAACCGGGCCCCCACTTGCTACCAGTTCAGCTTCTCGCTTGTTCCACTTCGCTAACAGTTCGTGGGATGGGGCGCAACCAATCAAACCAGGGTGCGGAATTCCGGCAAATTTCACATCCGGAATATGGCGGGATTTTGTATAAATTCCTTGAATATCCCAGATTGCTTTCTGTGCTATTGGATAGTGATCTGTGAGGAAACCGCCGCCGTTTTCTCGGGCAAAAATACCGGTAAAACCCCATTCGTAATCGGGAAGTGTTCCCACGTCCAACAGGTCAACTACAAGAATATCTCCCGGTTCAGCACCATTAACATGAATTGGCCCGCTCAAAACATGAACAACTGACAAATCTACATTTCGAACATCGTCAGAACTATCATTGTTTCCAATTTGTCCGTCTGTCCAGTCTTTGCATTCTATGCGGAATACATCACCAGGATTAACAGAAACTACTGCCGGAATATCCGGATGCCACCGATTATGACCAACTATATCTTGTTCTGTAAATGGCTTTTTTAGGTCTACTTTGAAGAGAACTTCAGGCATTGTCTTTCCCTTTTATTTTGTATGGGTTTAACCTGAGAGAGTTAACGATTTTGGAGCTTATATCATGTTTCAGATATCTTTTGTGCTACTTGTGTTTTTTCTTAAGCACAAAAAATATAAAACTATGTATTGCATCAACTTTTATTAGTGCTTAGCTGGTAAGCTGACACGAAATATTTAAAAATAAATTTTTTGGGCTAGCTGTAGTAAAATATACAAATGTATTTTATACTTTTTATATTAATAAAAGTAAAGAAATTGAGTAAACATATAAAGAAAAGGTTGTTTTTCCGCTAGTATGCAGGGAAATAGTTTAATAGAAAAATTTTCGGTTAAAGTTAGTTTCCAGGGAGCCATAGTCCCGGTATTTTTGAAACCTTAATAAGAATATTTTTTGGCTAAAGCTTGAGTTGGTATTAGGAAATCCGGATACTCAAAAGTATTGTGTGAAAAATTTTACCTAGTATGGCATAGAAGAACAAGATGGTTCACAATCGAGGAATAAGCGATCGCCATCGTTCGTTAAAATGCTATAACCACTTCACCCCTACAGAAGCTAAACTGTGGAAAGCCTTCAAAGATATTACCCCTCGTGCGACATCACGCGGCACCCAGTTAAATCGAAAATGTTACAGCGGCTGCAAAAGCTTAAACCAAAGCTGCTAATTTTTACCTTTGGAGCATCATTACTGCCAGTCATGTTCCTGAGTGCTGTGGCGTGGCGATTTGTGCAGCAGCCGCTCATCGACTTAGAGAAAACCAGGCTCGACGATCAAGTATTAGCCTTTCGCGGATACACAGCTGCTACTGAAAAAGGGTTACAAAATTTATCCTCAGGCTATGCGCTCTGGAGCGATCTGTTTAATGCCATTAGACAGAAAGATCGGAATTGGATCAAAAAAGAGGTATCAGATCAACTTCTGCTGTCTACCGATGTAGATGCGGTGGAAGTGATTAGTAGTTCTGGAGAGGTTTTGGGAGAGCGGGGTGACGCTTTGCGGATTCCTACTGTGGTTGAACGAGTCAGAGCCTTAACCACAACTGGCAAATTTGAGACGGAATTGATTGATACTAGATGGAATCAAATGTTGCTGCTATCAGTAGCGCCCATCTATCGCAGCGACGCTACAGGCAAATCACCCGGAACTTTGATTTTGGGTCAGAATTTAGATGAAACCTGGTTGCGTAAATTTCTCAATTTCTCCCAACCAACTACTAAGCTAAAAATCATTTCTTTAGATGGTAAGCCGCTGGTTTCTAGCTATGCCCAAGCCAACATCGACTCTTGGGAAACGACTAACTTAAAGTCGCAGGTGTTACCGCAAATTAAAAAAGGCGAAGCAGTTTATCGAATTGAACCGGGGTCGGGTTTGAATACGATTTATGCTCCCATCACTTCGGGAGATAAACCTATAGCAATTGCCAAAATTCAGATTGTCTCCAAGTATTTTAATCAAGCATCCATCAATCTCAGCCGCGCGATCGCGGTTGGGTTGGGTTTGGCTGTTATGCTTTCAGTAGCGATCGCGCATCTACTTTACAAACAAATCGGCAAACCGATTATCCAACTAGCAGAACGTAGCAAAACCCTAGCCGCTGGCGATTTGAGTTCCCCAATTCCCGGTATTCATGCAGGTGGAGAACTCAGTCAACTTGCTAATGCCTATCAAGAAATGGCCCAAGCGCTCAAAACTCTAATTGACAACCTAGAGCATCGAGTTGCAGAACGTACTCAGGAACTAGAGCAAGCGCGTCAAACATTAGAAGACCGAGTGCATAAGCGAACGCACGAGCTTTGGAAAAAGAATTACCAATTGCAGCAAACTCAGGATCGACTAGAGCATCTTAACAAGGAATTAACTATCAAAGCTGAACAATTAAGCCAAGCTTTATCGCAGTTAAAAAGAGCGCAATCTCAACTGATTCAAACTGAAAAAATGTCTGGTTTAGGTCAATTGGTTGCGGGAATTGCTCACGAGTTTAACAATCCTATTAATTTTATCTACGCGAACCTAGTTTATGTCAATGGTTACACAGAAGAGTTACTTGAACTCATACACCTATACGAAAAACGCTACCCAGATCCGGAAATTAAAGAACATACAGAAGCAATTGATCTGGATTTTTTAACCACCGATCTGCCTAAAGTAATAGGTTCAATGAGGTCAGGCGCTGACCGAGTTCGGGAGATTGTCCAGTGCTTGCAAAACTTCTCCCGCCTCGACCAATCCGGTATCAAGCGCGTTAATATTCACGAGGGAATTGATAACACATTGCTGATTTTGCAGCATCGCTTGCATTCTTCAGGCGACAGCATAGAAGGCGACAGTCTCAATATTGAAGTAATTAAGCAATACGGTAACTTGCCATTAGTGGAATGTTATCCGGCGCAGCTAAATCAGGTCTTTATGAATATCCTCGTCAATGCCATTGATGAATTAAAAAATCTCAAACCCCACCCTAATAAACAAATTACTATTAATACGGAAGTTGGGGAAAGGAACCAAATCTTAATTACAATCAAAGATAACGGTTCTGGTATTCCTTTAAAAATTCAGTCGAAGGTGTTTGACCCATTCTTCACAACAAAACCTGTCGGCAAAGGCGTAGGTTTGGGATTAACTGTTTCCTATGAGATTATCGAACAGCATCAAGGAAAAATTAAAATAATTTCTGAACCAGGACAGGGAACAGAGGTGGTAATTGAGTTACCCCAGGAAATTAAACAATACAGTTGATGATATTAAATCTATCAGCAATCAGCAATTAATAATGAACGCTGGATGGCATGGCAAACTTAACTTAGTGTACGCTCAGCGGGGAGGTACTACCCAGCTAATCCACTCTCAACATCAAGCGCCCCTGAAGGTGCAGCGACCGTTTTATCCTGAAGGAGAACAGGTTTGTCATAGTGTGATTTTGCATACAGCTGGGGGAGTTGTGGGAGGCGATCGCTTATCTATCAACTTGCACCTCGAAGACAATGCACGAACCTTAATCACCACCGCAGCCGCAGGTAAAATTTATCGCAGCAATGGACTACAGGCAAGACAAAATATTGAAATTGAGGTAAATGCTGGTGCTGGCGTGGAGTGGCTACCCCAGGAAACTATTATTTTTGATGGCGCGATTTATCGACAAGACTTGAGAGTAGAATTAGCTCTAGGAGCAACCTGGCTTGGCTGGGAGATTACGCGGTTTGGTCGCAGTGCTAGGGGAGAAAGATTTTGCTCTGGAGAGTGGCGATCGCATACCGAAATCTGGCAGCAAGGACACCCCCTCTGGATCGAACGGCTTTGGCTACCCGCAAGCGAAGAAATCTTCAACAGTCCTCACGGCTTGGCAGGGCAGCCAGTTGTCGCCAGTCTCGCTTGGGTGGGACAATCGGTGTCATCGGAAATTGTAGAAAAGGCGCGAAACTTGTGGCAAGGACAACCCTACCAAGCGGGTGTCACCCGGTTACCGCTTGGGTTATTGTGTCGCTATCGTGGTAGTTCTACCGCCCAGGTGCGAAAATGGTTTACAGACATCTGGCATTTACTGCGCCTATCTTTTAGCGAACGTCCTGCCTGTATACCTAGAGTTTGGCAGATTTGAACGAACCACAGAGGCATAGAGAACGCAGAGGAGTTTGAGGGGAATTAATGCAACTCACGCCACAGGAAAAGGACAAGTTATTGATTTTTACGGCGGCGTTGTTAGCAGAACGCCGCAAGGAAAGAGGCTTAAAGTTGAATTATCCAGAAGCTGTTGCCTATATTTCTGCGGCAATTTTGGAAGGTGCCAGAGATGGACGCACTGTTGCAGATTTAATGAGTTATGGTACAACGCTGCTAACGCGAGAAGATGTGATGGAAGGTGTATCAGAAATGGTGCATGAAGTGCAGGTGGAAGCAACATTTCCTGATGGCACAAAACTGGTTACAGTTCACAATCCAATTTCTTAGAAGATGTCTGTGAGTAATTTAAGAAGCAATTTATATTCAGCCTTCTACTATACAGATCCGGCTCCCATAGTTGAGTTTCTGCAATGGTTAGCTGTTTCCTATAATGTATCAAATCCGCCACGAATTCTAGATATCGGTTGTGGCCCAGGCAGAATGTTGCCTGAGTTTGCAAAATTAGGCTGGGAAACAACAGGGATGGAACCCGATCCAGATTATTTTTTTCAAGCTACTCAAGTAGCAGAATCTTGGGAAAACATATCCGTACAGTCTGGTGGTTTTGGTGATATTGATGCAGAAAAAAGATTCGATATTGTTGCTGCCATTAATGGCCCTTTTTACTACTTGCTAAAGCTTGAAGACAGAATTGATGCCTTACAGCGAATATTTCAATCGCTGAAACCTGGGGGTATTATGTTTCTGGCCATGGCTAATTTTTTGTGGATTCTTAAAAATTTTAAACCGCAAATTAAGAGAACAACAACTGTCAACGGCAAAAAAATTCAACTGGTGGTAAATCACTCTATAGACTTTCATAATAGTATTTTCATTGCTGAAGATATCTTTAGCAATGATATAGAAGAAGAAATGTTTAACATTTTTAACGACAATCCTGAAGAAATAGTTGACATCGTTGAAGTTAGTAAATTTGCCATAATTCAACCTTCAGAGTTGTTGTATTTTGTTCAAAAAACAGGCTTTGAAAATATCCAAACTTATAACAGTTACAAGGCTAGAAAAAGCGAAAAATTAACGAGTTCGCATATGATGCTTTCCGCTCAGAAACCTCTATAGAAAATTGAGAGTGGTAGGTTGAGGCGTGGCGTTTGAGGAACGAAACCCAATCTAGAAGCTATTTGTAACTAAATTATATTAGTTAATACTAATTTACCTTTGTGATGCCAACGCATAAAATATCCCCAACCTGTTTAAGAAGGGGCTAATTAACTGATTTTTGTAGGTATAAACTGAAACCGTGTCACGGGTAATGATTTGTTTTAAATTTCATATTACCTAACACCTATTTTTAGAAGTTATGGCTAACAAATAAATTAGCCTTGCTATAGTAAATTGACGCTATTTAGAAAGAAATCATTCTATGAAAAGGGCAAATGGAAATTAATGTGCCTTATGCCACGGTAGGAATGAGCGTAGCAAATACAAGTAACGCTCTCACCCCAGAGATTTGAAAAAAATCCGGAATAATCTGCTGACGGAGGAATATCTGATAAAAGTATTACAGAAATGATACATAAGGTAAACGCATGAGCAATATTCACCGCTAAACTAAACTAAATTAGTCAGAACACATATAATACCTATTTGCTAGAAATCTTCTAGCGTTACAACTGTGCAGGGTGCTAAGAAAATCTCCAATAGGGAAGGCAATTTTTTGTATTGTTCTTTACGTATCGAATACTGCACCGGAATAATTACTCATGAATTTTTTTCTAATTAGAGGGTTGCGCTCTGTCTGGCTCAATTTGCCAATTCGCTGCCGAGGAGCTATCATCCTGGCTATTCCAGTGAGCTGTCTGCTTTTTTCGCTTGGCCCGTTGTCGTGGCTACAAAAGAATACAGTGCAGGCTCATTACCATGTCCAACAAGCGCAGCAGATACGTTTTGAAACTCATCGCCTGCTCAATGCGTTGGTGGATGCAGAAACAGGTATTCGAGGATACAGTCTCACTCGTCAGCCGGAATTTTTAGAACCTTATTCAGCAGCGATCGCAACTATTCCTAAATCATTGAACAGACTAAGCGATCGCGTTAAGGATCAACAGCAGCGTCAACGACTCCAGAAGGTTAAAATTCAGGCGCAGCAACGGATGGAGATGTTAAAGAACACTCTCAACGCTATCAACGATGAAACAACGTCCCCATCCACCCTGAAGAACTTGCTTTTCCAAGGCAAATCCTTAATGGATGAGACTCGTCGGCAAATCAGTATTTTTCAGGAAGAGGAAGAGCATCTGCTAAAAGAACGCAACCGGCTTTTAACGCGCCAGCAGAGCCTCACTCAGGCGACACTGGGTTTATCCGCCATTATTGGCATTATTGGCGCAGTTACAGCAGCTTTTCTGTTTGACCGTCTCGATCGCGAACTAAAATTTCGGGAAGCTGATTTACGCGAACGAGCGATCGCATCTCAAACCCAAGCCGAACAACTTAATATAACTTTGCAAGAACTACAAGAGGCTCAAGCTCGACTGCTTGAAACCGACCAACTAATTCAAACAGAAAAGATGTCCAGCCTCGGTCAAATGATTGCAGGCGTTGCTCATGAAATCAACAATCCAGTTACATTTATTCACGGCAATTTATCCCACGTTGCTCAATACACCCAAGATTTACTCGACCTTTTAGAACTCTACCAGCGCTATTATGACCAATCAAATCCTGAGATTATCGAGCTGGCGGAGGCAATTGATTTAGAATTTCTTGCCGAGGATTTACCCAAAATTCTCATATCAATGAAAGTTGGTGCTAATCGTATCCGTCAAATCGTTTTGTCATTACAAAGCTTCTCCCGGCGAAATGAAACTATTCGGAGAGTTGTTGATATCCACCAAGGCATTGACAGCACACTACTAATTTTGCAGCATCGTTTGAACGCTACCGCCTCGCGTCCCTCTATTGAAATTGTTAAAGAGTATGGCACACTCCCTTTTGTAGAGTGTTATGCCGGATACCTCAACCAAGCGTTTATGAATATTTTAAGTAATGCGATTGATGCTGTTGAGCAATACGAGGTGGAGTTTTCCCCAGACCAAATGAAGCAGCATCCCAGGCGAATCGTCATTCATACACAATTGAATCCGGCTAATAGAGACGCTGATGGCGATCGCGTAGCGATTCGGATTATTGATAATGGGCCTGGAATACCAGAAGAGATTAGAGGTCGGATATTTGACCCGTTTTTCACAACCAAACCAGTAGGTCAGGGGGTGGGATTGGGGCTATCCACTAGCTACCAAATTGTGGTAAATAAGCATGGCGGGGAGCTAAAGTGTTTTAGCCAACCTGGACAAGGCACAGAGTTCTGGATTGAAATCCCAGTGACACCTCCGGCAAATTTATCCGTTGACGATATTAGCTCGTTACATCATTTACAAACGTCGTCCATGTAGCTTTGCAAATAAAAAACCTTAAGTAATTGGAGTTTAATATGATTCCAGGGGAAATGGTTGTACAAGACGGAGAAATTGAACTCAATGCAGGTCGTCCCACCGTCAGAGTAATAGTTGCTAATTCAGGAGATCGCCCGATTCAAATTGGTTCCCACTATCACTTTTTTGAAGTAAATGAAGCTTTAGAATTTGATAGAGAACAAACAAAAGGAATGCGGCTTAATATCCCAGCCGGGACAGCAGTACGCTTTGAACCAGGAGATGAAAAAGAAGTAGAATTAGTACCCTTTGCAGGTAGCCGTCAAGTTTACGGTTTCAATGCGAAAATCAACGGTTCGCTATAAACTTATGAAACGCTTTCGTAACGCCAAAGATATCGGCAAGAAACTGCGCGTACCTTTGCGTTAACCTCCCTTGTACCTTTGCGTTAAAAATAAAAGGAGTGAAGCATGAGTTACCGCATGGATCGCCGCGCCTACGCCGAAACCTTTGGCCCCACTGTAGGCGATCGCGTTCGTCTCGCTGACACAGAATTATTTATCGAAGTCGAACAAGACTTCACCACCTACGGGGATGAAGTGAAATTTGGTGGCGGGAAAGTTATCAGAGACGGGATGGGACAATCCCCAATTTCTAACGCTGCTGGTGCTGTAGATTTAGTCATAACCAACGCCCTAATTCTAGATTGGTGGGGAATTGTTAAAGCCGATATTGGCATTAAAGACGGGCACATTTTCAAAATTGGTAAAGCGGGAAATCCCTATATTCAAGACAACGTAGATATTATTATTGGCCCCGGAACCGAAGCACTTGCTGGCGAAGGGATGATTCTCACTGCTGGCGGAATTGACAGCCACATTCACTTTATTTGTCCGCAACAAATTGAGGTAGCGATCGCATCCGGCGTCACCACTATGATCGGCGGCGGTACTGGCCCCGCCACGGGTACAAATGCTACCACCTGCACTCCCGGCCCCTGGAACATTTACCGAATGCTGCAAGCCGCCGATGCCTTCCCAATTAACCTGGGTTTCTTGGGCAAAGGCAACAGCAGCCAGCCGGAAGGATTGGTAGAGCAAGTTTTAGCCGGAGCGATGGGCTTGAAGCTGCACGAAGACTGGGGAACCACACCAGCAACAATTGATACCTGCTTAAGTGTTGCTGATGAATATGATGTACAAGTAGCAATTCATACCGACACCTTGAACGAAGCTGGTTTTGTGGAAACCACCATCAATGCCTTCAAAAATCGCGTTATCCACACATACCACACCGAAGGTGCTGGGGGAGGTCACGCCCCGGACATCATCAAAGTTTGCGGCGAAGCCAACGTACTACCTTCTTCCACCAATCCTACACGTCCTTACACCGTCAACACCTTAGATGAACACCTGGATATGCTGATGGTCTGCCATCACCTCGATCCCAGCATTCCCGAAGATGTCGCCTTTGCCGAGTCCCGAATTCGGCGCGAGACGATTGCGGCTGAGGATATTCTGCACGATTTAGGCGCATTTAGCATGATTGCCTCAGATTCTCAGGCGATGGGACGAGTGGGCGAGGTGATTATTCGCACATGGCAGACGGCGCACAAAATGAAAGTACAGCGGGGGAACCTCTCCCCAAGCGCTATCCTGCAAGGAGAGGGGAAAGACAGGGCAGACAATTTTCGGGCGAAGCGCTATGTCGCAAAGTACACTATAAATCCAGCAATCGCTCACGGAATTTCTCAGCACGTCGGTTCAGTAGAAGTGGGGAAACTGGCTGATTTGTGTCTCTGGCGACCAGCATTTTTTGGCGTGAAACCAGAGATGGTGATTAAAGGGGGAGCGATCGCATACTCGCAGATGGGAGATGCCAACGCTAGTATCCCCACCCCGCAACCAGTGCATATGCGTCCGATGTTTGCCAGTTTTGGGGGTGCGATCGCTGCCACCTCCCTCACCTTTATTTCCCAAGCTGCCTTAGAAAAAAACATCCCCACTCAACTTGGGTTACAAAAGCCAGCAGTTGGGGTATCGGGTACGCGCCAATTGAGCAAGCGGGACATGAAGCTTAATGATGCTCTCCCTCGCATAGAAGTAGACCCTGAAACCTACGAAGTTAGAGCCGATGGAGAATTACTCACCTGCGAACCCGCAACCATTCTACCTTTAGCGCAACGCTACTTTTTATTTTGATTTTTTGTCTGTTGTGGGTTGTCACCCAATTGCCAAGCGTCAAGACAACCGATCAATCTTTCAAGACCAAAAGCCCTTGCGCGTTTACACTATATTGTTCGCCCACATAGCCAGTGCGTTCATAAAGAATTTGATGAATGTGCTGGTCTAGCTTTGCTTCGTCAGGAATTTGGGGGCGATAAAAGTTTTTCATTTGTTCTTCAATACCCATATCATCAAGGCGATCGTGGAGTTTAGTTTTTTTCCCTGAAAAGTAAGCATCTCGCGCAGTTTGATCGTTCAAAAAGCTGATAACAATCGGTAACGGAACGCCACCAACCGTCATTCTACCGCTGCTTAGCATTACTAACCCAATGGTGGTACAAATAAGCACAGAAAAGTAGATGCCCGTTACAAGTTTTACAGGGCCTTTGGGGGAAGGACGGCGATTTGGAGCTTTTTTGTTGCCGATGGTTGGACTTGATTGAGAAGCAGATCGACCCATAGAGATTAACTTTAAATTTTGCTTAAATCTACAACACTGGGTTATGCTGTCAATCTATCGATAGTTATATACAGATTTAATTGGGCGGATGTGTCAACCCGAATAAGGCCTATTAATAGTTAGCTACTTACTGAGAATTATGCAAAATGGCAGAGAAACTTATTTGCTGCTGATGGTTGCGATCGCTTCTTAAACAACTTTTACAAAACTTATTACAATTTACAGTTTACGAAAATTGAAATCCCCAGAGGGCAAAAGATTGTATTCTTCGAGTTTTATCTTTATAAAATTGGAAATACAGCATAGTTTGGCGGCTTTTTCCCAGTTAACAGCCAGATGTATAGGACTTAGAAAAATTTACTGAAGATTAATAATTGGTGAGGAAGAGAAAAGAGTTGTATTATTCTGTTTCCCAGTCCCCAGTTGATAACATAGGTGTTTCACCCATGAATCCCAAGTTGCTTCATCAAACATACGTAAGCTTTTCAGCTAGGTCACTGTAGTAAAAATTACTAATCTGTTACCGATGGCAGGTAAAAGCTAAAAAAGCTCAGACTACTTGCTTAAAAGGATTCTTAAGAATCCTTCCTGGGAATGAGGCAAAATGATACCTTAGGCGTAAAGAATGATACGTGATAGCTGAAAATTTGAGAAGATTGAATTTTTGATAAGTTTTGTTGTAAACCTACCGTTTCATGAAGAATCATTCGAGTATCACTCAAGCCTCTAAAACTGACCGTATTCTAGTTGTGGATGATTCTCCGGATAATTTGTTTCTCGTTCAAACCATTCTGGAAGAAGAGGGATATCAAATTACATTAGCGGAGAATGGTCGTTCTGCCCTAGCTGAAATCGAACAAGGCCCACCAGACTTAGTATTGTTGGACGTGATGATGCCAGGGATGGATGGCTATGAAGTCACCAAACGAGTACGAGACAATACTAAGTTGCCGTTTATTCCGATTTTACTAATCACCGCTCACGATCACGCCAGTGTCGTAGAGGGATTGGATACAGGCGCCGATGATTTTATTCGCAAGCCAGTGCAAGTAGATGAATTACTGGCACGGGTGCGATCGCTACTGCGGCTAAAACACAGTGTAGACGAACGCGACCAAATTGCTCGTCAGCGAGAAGATTTTGTCTCCTGGCTCACCCATGACTTGCGGACACCGATAGTCGCAGCTGAGAGGATGCTGGCTTTATTTCAGCAAGGAGCCTTGGGAGAACTCGCGCCAGGGATGCAGGAAGCAGTCGTTACAATGGCTCGTAGCAACCGCAACTTACTGGCAATGGTCAACACCTTGCTAGAAGTTTATCGCTATGAAGCAGGTCGTAAGACCCTGACTTTTTCCCCCATTGATCTAAAGCAACTGCTTCAGGAAGTTATTGAAGAACTTACTCCCTTAGCTGGGGAAAAACATTTGTCTTTGGTGCTGGATGTAGGAGATAAGGACGCTCATAATAAACTTAATAGCAAAGTGGTAGGAGATCGCCTAGAACTTCACCGAGTTTTTACCAACTTAATTGGAAATGCTATCAAGTTTACAGATAAAGGCTCAGTCGTTGTCCGAATGGTGCCAGATACTAACATTGTTGACTCTGATACTCCTTCCCTCATTATGGAAGTCCAAGACACTGGCCCTGGTATCCCAGCAGAAGACCAAGCAGTATTATTTGAGCGATTTCGTCAAGGAAACCACAAGCGTTCCGGTAGTGGTTTAGGGCTACATTTATCTCGTCGGATTGTGGAAGCTCATCAAGGTGCAATTGAGGTTAAATCAGAGTTGGGGAAAGGTAGTTTATTCAGAATTCGCCTTCCTGTTCAACACTGACATGAGAGCCTATTGCGGGGGCAAAGGAGTTTCTTCGCCTCCGTTGGCGATCACATGGCTTATACTGTTGCTATAGCCAGCGCGTAAGCGTTAGCCCTTTTGATTTTATAGTAACTAAAATCAAAAATATAAAATCAAGTACAAGAAACCAAAATGCTAAAAGTACCAAAATTTAGTGATGTCATAGATAAACAGCGCAATTTTTTTGGGACAGGTAAAACCAAAGATATATCTTTTCGGATTGAGCAATTAAAACTATTAAAGAAAGCGATTGTAGATAATAAAGAAGCTATATTAAAGGCTTTGCAATCTGACTTAAACAAACCAGAATTTGAAGCTTATGGCTTGGAGATAGCATTTTGCTTAGAAGAAATAAATAATGTTCTAAAAAATATTAATAACTGGACAAAGCCAAAAAAAATAAAGGCACCAATTACCCAGTTTTTATCCACAGCAAAGATATATTCTGAACCTTTGGGCGTGGTTCTGATCATTGGCCCCTGGAACTATCCATTTCAACTGGTAATTGCTCCTTTAGTAGCAGCGATCGCATCTGGGAATTGTGCAATTTTAAAACCTTCCGAAATTTCCCTAAACACATCCCATCTGCTAGCTGAAATTATTCTAAAATACTTTAATCCAGAGTTTGTTGCTGTAGTTGAAGGCGGCGTAGACACCAGTCAGCAGCTACTAGAAGAAAAATTTGACCATATCTTCTTCACGGGTAGCGGTGAAATTGGAAGAATTGTCATGGCGGCGGCGGCAAAACATTTGACACCAGTAACGCTAGAACTAGGTGGAAAAACTCCTTGTATTGTTGATGCGAAAACTCACCTGGAATATACAGCTAGAAGAATAGTTTGGGGTAAGTTTATGAATGCAGGTCAAACCTGTGTAGCTCCAGATTATCTTTTAGTAGATAGAAAAATTAAAAAAGATTTATTAGAGCAAATCAAAAAATGTATTAGCGAATTTTATGGAGAGAACCCGGAAAAAAGTCCTGATTATGCCAGAATTATTAATCAAAAACACTTTAATCGTCTTTGTAAATATTTAGACAGTGGGGAAATTGTAATTGGTGGAGATACAAATCCATCTGAGAAATACATTGCTCCCACACTGATCGAAGGGGTTGACTGGCAAGATGCAGTGATGCAAGAAGAAATTTTTGGCCCCATTTTACCAGTAATCGAATATACAGAATTAACGGAAGCGATCGCGCTTGTCAACGCCAAACCCAAACCTCTAGCCCTCTACTTCTTCTCAACAGATAAACAAAAGCAACAGAGAGTCTTACACCAGACATCATCCGGCGGTGCCTGCATCAATGATACAGTCATGCACCTTGCTGTCCTAGATTTACCATTTGGCGGTGTCGGGGAGAGCGGTATCGGTCGTTATCACGGCAAAGCAGGTTTTGATACATTTTCCCATCAAAAAAGCGTTCTCAACAAATCTTTCTTGGTGGATGTGAAGTTAAGATACGCTCCCTACCTTGGCAAGCTCAAGTTACTCAAGTGGCTGATTAAATAGTTATCCCTTGTCCGTTGGCGTTTGAGAGTTCTCAAGTTGTCAGGTTGGATTGTTATAACCTGACAACTCCTTGCTGAGTGCTGACAGCGGACAACTTGTGATTTAGCTCACTCAAAAAGTAACCACTCCATCACGAAAGTTTCCCATAGAACATCACAAATTTCCAGCCGAAGCATCACCAGAAGTTGTACAGCCAAACGGAATACTACTTATAGCGCACAAAAGGTAGATTCTATGACCCAAATCTGTGAAGTAGTTAAACGAGTGATTCAAAATGGCTGTTTGACAATTGAAGCCGAAGATCAACTGCGGCAGCTTTTAGCGATTGACCATGACTTAGAAGACATAGAAGCTTTGACAAAATTGCAGCGCGCAGCAATAGCTGGCTTTGTCAAGCAAGAGTCACGACAATTAATGAGTACGGCAAAAAAGCTTGCCTAGAGAGGTTATCTGTAACGTCTCTACGCAGTCAGCGAACATACCCGGCGACTTTTGGCGTACCCTGCGCGTTAGAGCTTATTCAAGGGCGAGCAAACAAAGTTCGGATGATGCGTTATATAAATAAAGCCTGCTTGAAGCAGGCTTTATTTATATAACGCAAGGCTGAAGTTATGTTAAGGAAGCGGCACGAAGTGCGCTTTTTAGTTTCTAGCCCTTCGGCTCTAACTAATGACTAATCACCAATGGCTTAATAGCTATATCTCTCTTCCGCCCACGGCTCCCCCCGGCGATGGTAGCCATTCCGCTCCCAAAAACCCAACTCTTCCTGACTGAGAAATTCCAAACCATTAATCCATTTAGCGCTTTTCCAGGCATAGATGTGAGGGACAACAAGCCGCATCGGGCCACCATGTTCGGCGGGTAATGGCTCTCCAAATAGGGTGTGAGCAAAAAAGTTTTCTTCCCGCACAAAGTCGTCCATAGAGATATTGGTGGTGTAGCCGCCATAGCAATGTTCCATGATATAGGCAGCTTTCGGGTCAACCTCCACCAGCTTCATAAAGTCTGTAACCTTAACGCCAGTCCACTGCACATCGAGTTTAGACCAGCGAGTGACGCAGTGGAAATCAGCAGTAAAGTCATGTTGGGGCATAGCCATAAAGTCTGCCCAACTGAAAGTTTTTTCTTTTGCCAAACCCCAGACGCGAAACTGCCAGGTATCAGCGTTGACGCGGGGAGTATTGCCGTAAGTTAGCACTGGGAAGCCTTTTGTCAGATATTGACCAGGAGGAGTGCGTAGCGAAGCGGCTGCGTTAGCAGCATCGCTATCTGGCGATTCTGGTTTTTTGAAAAATTTTCCTAGCATGAGTCAAGTAGAAAAGCGTTTTAGGTACTATATCTACTATGCACAACAGCTAAAAAAATAGCGCCCAAAGGCGCTCGGACATCCCAGCAGGTCGAATTATTCTTCTTCGGCTTCTTCTTCTTGTGTCGGATACACGAATTTAGAACGCCCGCTCAGAATTGACTTGCCCAACGAGAGGGCTTTCTGAGCCTGAATCGTCGCCTTGTGCTTCCAGGTAGCTTTGCGTTTATCGCGCTTGGATTTTGACGTTTTCTTCTTTGGAACAGCCATGATTGTTAATGAGGCAATCGGTTACAGCCTTCCCATTGTAGAAGATTCCTTGACAAGTGCAATCTAGTTAACCTCTCAAGTTTGCTGGAAACCAATTGGGCAACGACAACTTCATTCTCTAATTACCGTTGTCCATTCGTTCAGGTTCCAGGCACAGGAGTAATTGGGCTGTTAGTTGGTGGCGTAATTGGGCTGTTAGTGGGTGGCGTAATCGGACTGTTAGTGGGTGGCGTAATTGGGCTATTAGTTGGTGGCGTAGCTGGATTAGTCGTGGGTGGCGTGGCCGGATTAGTAGTTGGTGGTGTAGCCGGATTAGTAGTTGGTGTTGTGGGTAGTGTGTTTGTAGCACCACCAGGAGATGTTGGTGTAAACGGAGCCCCCTGAGCTGGACTTCCCCCCCCACCGGGTGTTGGCACAAACGGGGTGGGTGTTCCTGGTGTTTGAGGAACATTCTGGCGGTTATCTCTCCTAATAATCGGTTGAGTACCTCCAGCAGGTGGTCGTGGGATATCTCTAACGTTACCTGGAGTTATAGTTGTTGGGGGAGTTGCCCGTGGTGCGGCTGCTGGCGCGGCTGCGGGTGCTTGTTGGGGTGCGGCTGCTGGCGCGGCTGCGGGTACTTGTTGGGGATCTGGTATTACATCATCTCTAAAGCCGAGTAAAGCCTTGGTACTAGGAAAGTAAGTTGCCCAACGAGAGACATCAGGGCGGCTTCTCCATGCTCCGCGATTGACTTTAAGAGCCAGAATTGGCGCGATCGCACCTTGATTTTGCCCCATAATCATCACCGCAACATCTGTTACTAAGATGTCCCGGTCAAAGCTACGCTGTGCTGCGGCTCTCGCAACCGCCTCGGCTCGGCGAATTAAGCCTTCGTAGGTTTCGTTTGGCTGACCGACCATGCGAAGGTCAATACGAGCGGTGTAAGCTTGGGCAATCTGGGGTGCAAGAGCGCTTGACACTAACCACGTTACTCCCGTACAACCCAAGATACCAACTAAACTCAACGGTGCAAGGAATCTGTGTGCAAAAGACTTTCGCGATCTTTTGACTTGAAACTTGATTCCTGGTAGAGCCTTGAAATTAAAAGAGATAGATTCGCCCACAATCGCCACCTACTTTTTACTCACAGCGTGAAATCGCCAACTTTAAGCGTTATTCTTACTAAAGATAATGCCTTACAAAAATGCAATTTACCTCTATCGTGGCGGAGAACTACTCCAGACTGTAGAGAGATTTTACCGGGAAAGCGATCGCTTTCATTAAAATAACAACACTTCTTGTCGTTGATCTTGAAGCAATGCGCCTTTCATTTCTTTTCGGCTCCACCCTAGCTGTAGCAGCAAGCATCTGGGGAATTGCCAATCCCTCGGCTGTCGCAATCCGACTCGCAGATGGAACAGTTTCTTTTGACAAGTCGCCTCGCCTGGTTAATGCTTCCACCACTTTTGAAACTGTTAATGTGTGGGGAGCTACCTATTATTTCACCGTCAGCTTACCAGAAAATGCTGGTGAACCGCTCCAACGGATTGCGATCGCTCAAAATCAAGGATTTGATGACATCCGATTTCAACTCAAAGATAGCGTGGCATTTGAAGGCACCCCTGAACGCAAAGGTGAGAAGCTAAGGCTTAAAGCAGTGACAAAGGACGACAAAACAGGCACCATTACTGTCACCTTCGATCCCCCAGTACCTCCGGGTAAGACTGTTACTGTTGGACTCGATCCAGTACGCAACCCTTGGACTAGCGGTGTCTACCTCTTCCGAGTTACAGCTTTTCCAGCCGGGGAGAAAGCTTATGGTTTAGATTTGGGTGTCGGACGCTTGCACTTTTATCCGCCCTTCTAGAAAAAAATTGTCCTCTTTGCGATCGCGTCAAAAGCAGATTTCACTAACAAAACTCTCAAAATGTAGCTTTTAAAACCAATTGCCCTATTTTCCGGATACGCTCTTATTGGCAATGTAGCTGTTTGAATTACCTGCATAAAATGGGTAAAATTGCAAGCGGTTAATGCTCTTATTACCATATTTCAAGATCACTATGGCTCAAATTTACGTCAATCCAGCAACTGGCAATGATAACGCTGCTGGCAGCCAGTCAGCTCCTTTCAAAACGATTAGCAAAGCTGTCACTCAAGCTCAATCAAACACCACAATTCAACTGGCAGCAGGAAATTATAATGCAGCCAACGGCGAAGTCTTTCCCCTCAGAGTGCCATCTGGCGTAATAGTTATCGGTAATGAAGCTAATAAAGGCAGCGGCATTTTAATCGAAGGTAGCGGAACCTACAGCAGTCCCAACTCCTCTGGCGGACAAAACGTGACAATGGTTTTAGGCAATAATGCCCAACTGGTAGGAGTAACCGTTACCAATCTTTCTAGCCGTGGCACTGCCGTCTGGATTGAATCGACTACCCCTACCGTGAAGAATTGCACCTTTATTAATAGCAAACGCGAGGGAGTTTTTGTTACAGCCAATGGCACTCCAGTAATCAGAGGTAATCTGTTTACGCAAAACCTGGGCAATGGTATTTCCTTGGCAGGGGATGCCAGAGGCGAAATCCGAGGTAATACCTGTAAGAATACAGGTTATGGAATTAGCATTGCTGAACGTGCCGCACCCCTAGTTATAGATAACCAAATTTCGGAAAATCGCTCTGGGATATTCGTTTCTGGTGATTCTCGTCCTAAACTACGGAATAATCTTAGTGAACGAAATACTGACGATGGCCTAACAGTAATTACTACAGCTTTACCAGATTTAGGTACTAACTCCGATCCTGGGGGAAACATTCTGCGGTATAACGATAAATTTGATTTGCAAAATACCAGTTCTAACAAGCTGGTTGCTGTGGGAAATCAGATGAATCCGGCTAAAGTTCAGGGAAATGTGGAGTTAGTTAATAATCAAACTCCCCCCGTCGATACAACAGGCGGTGGTGGTGGAGCAGGCGACGGAGCAGGCGACGGAGCAGGTGGTGGAGCAGGTGGCGGAGCAGGTGGTGGAGCAGGTGATGGAGCAGGTGGCGATACTGTTGTTGAGTTAACCGACATTGCCGGACATTGGGCTGCTGCCTTTATTCAGGAATTAGTCGAGCAGAATATTATCAGTGGTTTTCCCGACAAAACCTTTAAGCCTAATGCGAGTATGACACGGGCGCAGTATGCCGCCTTACTGACGAAAGCCTTCAACCCACCTGCGAAACGAAATGCGATCGCTTTCGTAGATGTATCACAGACTTTCTGGGGCTTCAACGCAATTCAACAAGCTTATCGCGGCGAATTTCTCTCCGGTTTCCCCGACAGAACTTTCAAGCCAAACCAGAATGTTCAGCGCGTACAAGTGATTGTCTCTCTAATTAATGGGCTAAAGCTAACTGGTGGCGCTGCTACTGCCCTAAACACCTTTGACGACCGCGCTAGCATTCCTGACTATGCTAAAGATGAAGTAGCAACAGCCACACAAAAACGGATAATTGTCAATCAACCAAACCTTAAAAAACTCAACCCCACCCGTGATGCTACCCGTGGGGAAGTAGCAGCGATGGTTTATCAAGCTTTGGTAGATGCCAATCGTCTACAACCGATTGACTCACCCTTTATCGTTACTGGTTGATTCTTTCTCCCCTGCGTTCCTGGGCTGCGGCCTGGGAACGCCATAAGGAGGTTCTGCCTCCCTTTCTTGAATGAAACGTAGGCATTCCCAGGCTCAGCCTAAAACGAGAAATGGTGCCAACACTTTGATGCGATCGCAAAAATTGACTTAACCTAGAGAAGGCTTTCTCATCCAGCTCATCAATTTCTGAAATGGTGGAACAACTCAAACCCCGCTATTCTGTTGCCTGGATTAACAAAATCTCTGAAGTGCCTCAAGCCGAGTGGGATGCGATCGCTATGCCGCTGTTGACACCTTTCCTAGAATGGGATTGGCTCAACAATATGGAAACATCTGGCAGCGCTACGGCAAAAGCAGGATGGCTACCCAACCATCTAACTGTGTGGCGAGACAGAAACTTAATTGCTGCTGCACCCCTATATCTGAAAGGGCATAGTTACGGCGAATTTGTCTTCGATCATCAGTGGGCAGATTTAGCTCAACGCTTGGGTGTGCAATACTATCCAAAATTACTTGGTATGTCTCCGTTTACCCCAGCGGAAGGCTATCGTTTTTTAATTGCACCAGGGGAAGATGAGGATGAGCTAACAGAGTTAATGGTAAATGCCATTGACCATTTTTGTTCTCAAAACCGCATTTCTGGCTGTCATTTTCTTTATGTAGATCCTCAATGGAAAATGGTGCTAGAACGTCACGGTTTCATGCCTTGGCTACATCACAGCTACATCTGGCAAAATAATGGGTTTAATACTTTTGATGATTACCTAGGCGCATTCAATGCCAATCAGCGCCGCAACATCAAGCGGGAACGCAAAGCTGTGGAGAATGCAGGTTTGCAAATGAAAACTCTGACTGGCGATGAGATTCCTAAACAGATGTTTCCGTTGATGTACACCTTCTACGCTGATACTTGCGACAAGTTTGGCTGGTGGGGGAGTAAGTATCTAACAAAGCGCTTTTTTGAGCAACTGCATTCTAACTATCGGCATCGGGTGTTATTTGTAGCGGCATACAACGAGCAGGATAACCGTCAGCCAGCGGGAATGTCTTTTTGTCTTACCAAGGGCGACAAACTTTATGGACGCTATTGGGGAAGCTTACAGGATATTGACTGTCTGCACTTTGATGCTTGTTACTATACGCCGATTGAGTGGGCGATCGCGCACAACATCCAATCTTTTGACCCAGGTGCAGGTGGGCGACATAAAAAACGTCGCGGTTTCCCAGCGACACCCAATCACAGTATGCACCGATTTTACAATCCGCGTTTTGCTCAAATTCTACGCAATCATATCAACGAAATTAACGACTACGAACAACAAGAAATTGACGCTATTAACCAAGAGTTACCATTTGCACAGCGCGATACCGACAAGCAAATAACTTTTGATTGAAAGGACATCTTGCATCTAAAGCAATCCTAGATCATTTATAAACTTCTCTCCTTGCTCTTGCTCTGCGTCCTCTGTGCCTGAGCGGTTCGTTTAAAAAAGTAGCTGTCATAAGTCAAAAACGATGACACAAGTCAACTTACCCCAAGCCATTGCCGTCAATATCCCACCGACACTAACCCTTACACTCACCCACGAACAGTTCGTTCAGTTGGCGATCGCTAACCGAGATTTACAATTAGAACGCACTGCTACAGGAGAGTTAATTCTTATGCCACCAACAGGAGGCGAGACGGGGCATAGAAACCTGGATATGGAGGGGCAACTCTGGTTGTGGAACCGTCAGACTAAACTCGGTAAGGCGTTCAACTCTTCAACTGGCTTTCATCTCCCCAACGGCGCGGATCGCTCTCCTGATGCAGCTTGGGTGAGTCAAGACAGATGGGATGCTCTTAGCCCCAAAGAAAGAAAAAGCTTTGTTCCTCTTTGTCCTGACTTCGTGCTGGAACTACGCTCTGAAAGTGACAACATCAAACCCCTGCGAACCAAAATGAGGGAATACATGGAAAACGGAGCGCGTTTAGGTTGGTTGATTGACCGAAAAAACACGAAGGTGGAAATTTACAGGCAAGGCCAAGATGTGGAAGTGTTGGATAATCCTATAACTTTGTCAGGTGAAGATGTTTTACTTGGGTTTGTTCTAGATTTAACCGAAGTTTGGAATTGACAATACTAAGTTGCGTAATTTGTGGATAAACTTTTACCACACATAAAATAATAAGTCAAAACACAGAGTATGAGCAATTAACTAAGTTTGCTGTAGAGCAATAGAAGGATTTAGAGGAATCAGTCGCTAGGCGTTAGCATCAGATGTTAGGTAATAGCCGTTAGACCACAAAAAAAGAGAGAAGGCATTAAACTGAAAATAGGTGGAAAAATAGTGTTGGGATGATGCCTGATTTTGTATGAATCAAACTGATTTAACTTTAGCGGCAATTGATGATAAGCTTTCCAAGCGTTTTATTAACTTAGATCCGGGCGGATATTTTATTATTTACCTGGATCGGGAAGCTGGACAAATTTGTACCAAACATTTTACCAATATAATTAGCGATCGCGGTTTAGCCGTCGATCCAGAAACAGGGAAACCCATCCCCGTAAGAGGCAAGGTGGAACGTACCCACGCAGCGCTATTTACTGGCAGAACCGCTAAGGAACTTTGCGTCAAAATTTTTGAGGAAACTCAGCCCAGCCCGGTGACAATGCTGGATCATGCAGCTTATCTGGGGCGAGAATTTGTTCGGGCTGAGTTGGCTTTAGTTAATCGGCAGGAGTACGTTCAGGATTAGCCGGAGAAGCCTTGATAGAAGAAGTAAGTTGCCATCGGAATCACGGTAGCGGCAATCAGTAAGCCAATTACCCAAACGGTAGCGTTGTCAGTGTCAGTTTCTTCTGCGGTTTTAAAAGTTCTGGCTACATTAAGCGTATCTGTGACTTGAGGGGGGCCTGGATCTGGCTCTCCTGAGAGTACAGCAACTAAGCGATCGCTTGCATCTGCTAAAGCTTGATTGTATTTATTGCCTTCCCGCAATGGCACCTGTACAGTTTCAGAAGCAACACTTTTGGCAATCTCATCTGTCAGCACAGACTTTACCTTGTCGCCACTGCGAATCGCAGCATCGTTAGTCAGGCTATCGATAACCAGTAAGGTTTGATTAGCTTGCGCTTCTTCGGTGGGAAACCATTTTTCAAACAGCTGATTAGTGAAACTTTCCACTGTTTCGCCGTAGTCGAGGCGGTGGATAGTCACAAATCTCACCTGATTTCCAGTAGTTTTAGCTAAATCGTCTAGATTCTTGCTAATTGCGCCTTCGTTTAGACGGCTGAGGACTTCAGCTTTATCGAGAATCCAAGCGCGATCGCCTGCGGTAAGATTAGGAATTTGATAAACGCCTGTAGCGTTTGCTGGTGCCGCAACCAGCCCCAATACCAAAACCATTAGGGCGATAGGCAGTATCCGCCTGAAGATTTGCCTGAGGAGTTGTCTCATTTGATGAAATTACAAAAGTAACGTTTAACAAAAATATTACATAAACGCCTGTAAAACTCACTATAAATTAGTCGGACGTGTTACGTTTAAAAAAACCTTTTGAGCGCTATTGTCTGGTATGAGCGTGCTAGGTTAAGGAAAATATTCTTGTAGTCGCTCTGGATGGTGTCAGTTATGAGTTCGCCAGAAATTTACAAGGGTTGGCTCATCGAAGCAAGACCAGTGTTCTGCGTCCAAGTTTGGAGTGCTGGCGGCGAGTGTATTATACCCGTTCATAACGCTAAGACAGAGGAAGAAGCCCTCTCCTTGGCAAAGCGCTGGATTGATATGCAATCACAACCGGAAAATACTCAGCCGAACCCGTTCGATCCTTTTTCCACTGATAGCGACTACGACGACGATATTCCATTTTGAGCTAGAGAGCAACGCGATCGCGCTTGAGAATATTGGCTACGGCATCGGTGCCGTTTGCTACACGCGACGCTAACCATTGATAGAACCTCCACTCAGGATAATGCAAGCGATCGCCTGTTTTCGCCGCAGCTGTAAAGATTTCTTCATGCACCTTAAAGTATTTACATCAAAAAAAGATTAAAAACTTAACGCATTTTTAACGCTTAATTTGGGAAATCTATAACTAGAGAGTATTGATTAAACCAATGAGGAAATAATATGGATGCTGAAGAACTGAAACGGCGTTATGCAGCAGGAGAAAGAGATTTTAGCGGGCAAAATCTCATCGGGGTAAACCTGGAAAAAGCAAACTTGGAAAAAGCAAACTTTTCCGGAGCGTATCTATTAGCTGCAAACCTTAGTAGAGCATTTCTTACAGGAGCAGACTTCACAGGAGCCTTCCTGCAACGAGCGGATTTAAGTTTTGCTAAAGTGAACGAGGCAAAACTAACTGAAGCCGACCTGACAAAAGCTAACCTTAGAGGAGCCACCCTTGTTAAGTCGCTGCTGGTAAGAGCAAAGCTGAGCGGTGCCATCCTCACAGCAGTAAACTTACGTTTATCTAACTTATCTGGAGTTAATCTTTGTGGCGCAGATTTGCGCGGAATTAACTTGCGTTCCGCTAACCTAATCGATGCAAACTTGAGTTGGGCAAACTTGAGTGGAGCCAGATTGAGTGGTGCCTTGTTGCGGGGCGCTATACTCAACGGAGTGCAACTGAAATCTGCGTTTATGAACGGAGTCGATCTCAACAGTGTAGACTTGGATGGAGTCAACCTCAGCGAAACTAAACTGAGTGGAGCCAACCTGAGTGGAGCCAACCTGAGTGCAGCAAATCTATCTTCCGCCCAGTTGCGCGTAACACTCCTGTCCCGCTCAAATTTGCACGCAGCCAATCTAAATGGCGCATCGCTCAATAAAGCAGACTTATGCGAAGCTAACTTGAGTAAGGCAGACTTGACTGGAGCAAACTTAAGCGAGGCAGACTTGACTGGAGCTATCCTGAATATGGCAAGTCTGCAAGAAGCCGATTTATCGAACGCTGCTTTGCGGGGAGCTTACCTGTGGGGAGCTAATCTCAATGTTGCACAATTGCATGGCGCAGACTTAACAGGAGCCAGCCTGCGCGGAGCATATCTGGAAGCCACAGACTGGCGTAAGGCAACTCTTACTGGCGCAACCCTGCCAGATGGAACCATTCACGAATAGAGACATTTTCCGAAGACGGTCTAATGTAGAGCGTTTCTCACTTGGGTGGAATATATCGTGGTTCTGACGTTAGGGCCGCCTTGGTAGGGACATGGCATTGCCATGTCCTTACAGATGTATCCCACCCAACCCTTTAATTGCTAATTGCTATAGAGACGCGAAATTAAAGCGTCTCTACAGCCGTTGGATTGGGTTTGTTCGCCGTTGGCTAAGCCCTAACGCACAGGCGCCAACAGTCGTCGAGGATTCTTCAACTACTTTAATGGGTCGTGTCCCCAATTCATCAGCGAGTAGCGCCAGCGCGTATCCTCCACATCACCTGATGGTTTTTGAGCGCTGTGGCGATGAACGTAACTGATGACTTTTTTCATGTGTGCTAAGTCATCCTCGCTGTAGTCATTCTTCTGCAACAATTCAATGATGCGCTTACCAGACTTGTGACCAGTTGATTCCTCATCGCCATCCTTTTGTCCAACAGCTTTGGAATCTTCCGTCTCTAGCCAAGATTCCAGTTCCTTTGCTGTCATGTTGACGGCTTCTTCAAACTCGCCAATTACCGTTTTTGTATCTTTACTCATAATTGGCTTTACTCCTCTATCTTTTCTAAAGCATCAGGTTTGTGGGCAGCTTCTTTTCCAGTTTTGTCGCTCTCAACCAAGTATTCCGGGTTATCTTTTGATGCCGCAACGTGATGTCCTTTAATTTCTGTAGGGGAGGTAAGCTTTTTTTTCACTTCGCCTGTGGTTTCACCTTGAGAAGTCTTCCACTTCACCTTGTCGCCTTTCTTAAATTCGTCAGCCAATGTTTTGCTCCTGCTTAATATTCCTTTACTTGCTTAATTATGTTTGTGGCTGAAAACAAATTAATCAGTCTAGTTACAGATTAGTAACTTAGAAATTACCCGCCAGAAATACGCCTTCTGTGCGTGGCTAGTTGAGTGTTAATTTATTAAATAACCCTAGTTAGCCTAAAGGTTGTATGTACCACAGAAGTCAAAACTTTTCAAATCGCATATTTTTCTTTTAGCGCGATCGCATTCTCACTTTTACCCCGGCGTCAACGCTCCCCTCGAAAAGTTAACCGATAGTGGCAGCATTTTCAACTACTGTAAACCTAGTAGAGATTCAGCAATTCTTGCCTCTGCCAAAACTGGGATAATCTACTCAACTTCATCTATTACAATTACCTCATATATATCAAAATATTCCTCACCTCTTGCTGTCTGCATTGTCCAATTATGTTCCCTTAAAGACCAACCCAAGCTGTCAGCATTTTGAGTATCAAGTGCTAGCCAGCCTGTTGTAAACCTCGTATCCAATAACACTTCTATGGGTAATCTTTCTCCATCAGCGGCAATCAAATCAATTTCAAAAATTAGCTCTCCAATCTCGCCGAACTTCCCTAAAATCATATCCTGCCACAAGTGCCTGTCTCATTAAGACGAAAAGTCACAAGCCAGCCACCAGGGTACTTTAGACGCGCTTTTTGATAAGCTAATTCCTCACTAGCATCGATAAAGTAATCGCCGCTATTAGGCTCAATGATAATGAACCAGCTGTAATGATCGTCGATCAGTTGAGAGCAAATCTTATCAAAAAATCCGCGAGCTTTTTGACAACGAGCATTTTTTCGGCTTCTCGTTTGGCTAATTCTTCTGGTGGTATTGTGTATTCTGGAAATAATCTGCCTCTACCAGGAGGACGAGTTGGTTTTGTTTGAGTCATAGCTTGACTTCCTTATTAAAGGATGAGCGTGATTTTTATTATTTACTAATTATACGTTACATATTATTAGCAATTCCATAACCTCCACCTCCAGGTGTTTCTATTACAAAGACGTCCCCAGGTTGCATTTCAACAACAGAGGTACTTCCTAATTTTTCTACAGTTCCATCACCGCGGCCAACGCTATTTTTCCCTACTTCTCCCGCTTCGCCACCGTGCAAACCAAAGGGTGAAATAAGGCGATGATTTGAGAGAATTCCTGCTGTCATTGGTTCGAGAAAACGCAGACGACGAATAACGCCATTACCACCGCGATGATGTCCATTACCACCACTATTAGGACGAATAGTAAAATTTTCTAGGAGAACGGGAAAGCGCCATTCTAAAACTTCCGGATCGGTGAGGCGGGAATTTGTCATGTGAGTTTGTACCGCGTCAGTACCATTAAAATCTGCGCTAGCACCAGAACCGCCGCAGATTGTTTCATAATATTGATAGCGATCGCTTCCAAAGGTGAAGTTATTCATCGTCCCTTGGGAAGCTGCCAGAACGCCCAGCGCACCGTACAGCGCATCGGTTATAGATTGCGACGTTTCTACATTTCCCGCAACTACAGCAGCAGGATAACGCGGATTCAGCATACAACCTTCAGGAATGATGATTTGTAAAGGTTTGAGACAACCAGCATTTAGAGGAATGTCGTCATTTACCAAAGTGCGGAAAACGTATAAAACTGCTGCTTTGCACACTGCTGCTGGTGCATTAAAATTAGTATTTTGCTGTCCAGAAGTGCCAGTAAAATCAATCTTAGCGCTGCGACTATATTTGTCAATGGTAATTGCAACTTGAATAGCACTACCATTATCCAGAGAATAGGTAAAACTGCCATCATTGAGAACCTCAATAACACGACGCACTGATTCTTCAGCATTATCTTGCACAAAGCCCATGTAAGCTTGTACAGTTTCTAAGCTGTAGTGTTCTACCATTTTTTGCAGTTCCTGCACGCCGCGTTTATTTGCCGCAATTTGTGCTTGCAAATCTGCAATATTCTGAGTTATATTCCTTGCTGGATAAGACGTTTGCGAAAGCGCTTCAATTAGTTCTTTTTCCCGAAATATTTCTTCAGCAACTAGCTGGAAGTTATCTAGTAAAATGCCTTCTTCTTCTACACTTGTACTGTTGGGAGGCATGGAACCGGGAGTGATACCGCCGATGTCTGCATGGTGTCCCCGCGAGGCGACGTAGAAGAGGGGAAGAGTCGCAGAAGCAAAAACTGGTGTAATAACTGTTACATCTGGCAGGTGAGTGCCACCGTTGTAGGGGTTGTTGGATGCAAACACATCGCCGGGTTTGAGAGTGTTGCCACGCGCTGCAATCAGGCTTGTGACACTTTCACTCATTGAACCCAGATGCACGGGAATATGTGGGGCATTAGCGACTAGCTGTCCGTGGTGGTCAAAAATAGCACAAGAAAAATCTAAGCGTTCCTTGATGTTAACTGAGGAACTGGTGTTTTGCAGAGTGATGCCCATTTGTTCAGCGATCGCGCGAAACAAATTATTGAAAATCTCCAGCATCACCGGATCTTGCGATTTTAGATTTTGGATTTTGGATTTTGGATTGATATCGGCAGAACGCTGCAAGATAAGATGGTTGCGATCGCTTAATTCTACTTGCCAACCAGGTTCAATAACATTCGTCCCCGTTGCTTCCATAATGATCGCAGGGCCAGAAATACAGTCTCCCGGTTGCAAATCTTCCCGCCGATACACCGGAGTCGAGTGCCACGCATCAGCAGCATACATTTGCACAGTATCAAGCGGCACAGGTGCATCCTCTGAAGTACGCGAAATAACTGCCTCCTCCAGAACTTGACTCTTACCCACCACCTCAACCGAAACCGACTGAACAATCAGCGCCTTCTCCGGGGAAACAAAACCATAACGCTGACGGTGCGCCTCCTCAAACCGCCCCCGCATCGCCCCAACATCCCCAAAATCCACCACCAGAGACGAATCACTTCCCTCATACCGCAAATGCACCCTCCAAAAAACCTCTTCCTTCTCTTCCTCAGCGTCCTCAGCGCCTCTGCGGTTCGTTTCCTCCCTTCCCTGCGCCTCCAACTGAGTTAAAACCTGACTCAGCGCCAACTCCTTACTCAGTTTCGCCTCCACCGCCCGTTCCCGAATAGTTCGGACATCAGCCAAACCGATACCATAAGCAGACAAAACCCCAGCATAAGGATGGATAAACACCTGCTTCATCCCCAACGCATCAGCAATCAAACAAGCGTGTTGCCCACCAGCACCGCCAAAACAACACAAAGTATATTCCGACACATCGTAACCGCGCTGAAGAGAGATTTTTTTAATCGCACTTGCCATCTTTTCGACTGCGATCGCTAAAAATCCAGCCGCAACCGCCTCCGGTGTCCGGTTGTCCCCAATAGACACCGCTAGTTGAGTAAACTTTTGCCGCACCACTTCTGCATCCAACGGCAAATCCCCATTTGGGCCAAACAACTTCGGGAACAACGCAGATTGCAACTTACCCACCATCACATTGCAATCCGTCACCGTTAACGGGCCACCTTTGCAATAACACGCAGGCCCAGGATTCGCGCCAGCTGACTCTGGCCCCACCCGATACCGCGATCCATCGAATTGCAGAATCGAACCACCACCAGCAGCAACCGTGTGAATTGCCATCATCGGCGTTCGCAGACGCACACCAGCAACTTCCGTCTCAAAGGTGCGTTCATATTCGCCTGCGTAGTGGGCGACATCGGTGGAAGTACCGCCCATGTCAAAGCTGATAATTTTGTTAAATCCTGCCATCCGGCTTGTTTGCACCGCCCCAACAATTCCCCCAGCAGGGCCAGAAAGAATGCTATCTTTACCTTGAAAAGCTTTGGCATCCGCAAGTCCGCCGTTGGATTGCATGAATTGTAAGGACGGGGAAAACCCACTACCGTTCGGATCGGGCAAACCTAACCCCTCTCCCCCTTCCCTACTAGGAAAGGAGGAGTGGCCCCTCTCCTCATAGGAGGGTTGGGGAGAGGTTAACCCAGATATATTGTTTCCGCCCGTACCACCCAACTGACTTGCAACTCGATCCACATATCGCCGCAGAATGGGCGACAAATAAGCATCAACAACAGTGGTATCGCCGCGACTCACCAATTTCATCAACGGGCTGACTTCGTGAGATACGGAGACTTGAGTAAACCCAATTTTTCGCGCCAATGCTGCAACTTGTTTCTCGTGTTCCGGGTAGCGATAACCGTGCATGAAAGCGATCGCGCACGAACGAATGCCGTCATCGTATGCTTGTTGTAAAGATGTTGCATACGTCTCTACCAGCGGAATTAACTCTTCCCCTTGGGCGCTGTAGCGTTCCTCCACCTCGATTGTTCGCTCATACAACATCTCTGGGAGTACAATGTCACGGGCGAAAATATCGGGACGGTTTTGATAACCAATGCGGAGGGCATCGCCGAAACCTTTGGTGATAATTAGGAGAGTGCGATCGCCTTTGCGTTCCAGCAGCGCATTCGTCGCCACCGTCGTTCCCATCTTCACCACCGCAATCTGTTGGGAGGGAATCGGTGCATCAGCAGCAATACCCAAAATATCCCTAATTCCCTGCACAGGCGCATCAGCGTAGCGTTCCGGATTCTCCGACAGCAGCTTATGAATTACCAACTGCCCATCGGGACGACGCGCCACAATATCAGTAAACGTACCACCCCGATCGATCCAGAATTGCCAGCGGTTATCAAAGGTGGTATTCATCGCTATTGCTCCTCAAAATAAAAGGATTTCTATAGCAATCCTAAGCGATTTGTAAAATGCTGCTCAGAGGTCATTGATCAAGAAAATTTTATCGTCCCAACCCTCCATCAATGGCGAGGCTTTTAATAGTATCCAGTTCCGCCTTGTTAAACAGGGAACAGGATGGATATTCTGGACTGGAGTTTCCTGAAACGCTCACATCAGGTTTCCGTCAAGGGTTCACTGATCATGTACGGCGTGTTGCTTCTGACTGTGTTTGTTGACTTGATTGTGGCAGTCGGCGTTGCCATGTTCATTGCCAATATCTTGACAATCGAACGTTTGTCGAGTGTGCAATCTCAAGATGTGAAGACGATTACCGATGCAGACGATGCGATTTTGCTTCATCCCACGAGATCATCTGGTGCGGAATCGTGTTGACGCATTACGCCAAGCGGTGGCGTTAGTAAATGGACAACCAGCGATGGCGAGAAATACAGCCCAGGGTGACATTGGTGATATTGGATACCAGCCTGCATAAAGCGGAATCCACCTGTTAAACTGAAGTTTGCTTTTAAAAAATCGCCCTACCTCACAGCGTCTATGAGGTAGGGCGATTTTTTAGGGCGGAGTTAGTGGGTTTATTAAGCTGAATGCGCTTTGAATTCAGCCTCTTTCTGGCGCTAAGGTTAAATTGCTGGCTGTTATAGCACTGATTAGGAGTAGAACAGCCAAACTGCGATTAAGATACATATATTTCCCGATTGAATAAATAAGCAATCTGCGTCATTAGACTAAGATTTTGCTTTCATTGGTTTAATCTGACATTTAATATCCACTCCTTCCGACAATGCCATATATCACCAACCCTAACGATATCAGTTCACAGATTGCAGCATATACTCAGGCGAAAACTCTCTGGGTTGATACAGAAGTTGCTGACTACAAGACCAAAAAACCGAGATTATCTCTGATTCAGGTATTAGATGAATCCACAGATTTGAGTGGCGATCGCGTCTTTATCTTAGATGTCTTAGAATACCCGGATATTGCCGATATATTTATAGAAAAAATCATGTTAAATCCGGCAATTGAAAAGGTGTTTCACAATTCCAGCTTTGACCTGAAATTCTTGGGTAAAACTAAAGCTAAAAATGTAATCTGCACTTTAGAAATAGCCAAAAAAATTCCCTACTATCTGCTACCAGTCCCGAATCTACAACTGAAAACCTTGGCAGAAAACCTATGTTATTTTCCTAATGTGGACAAAACCCAAAGCCAAAGCGATTGGGGACAGCGACCTTTGACAAAAAGCCAGTTACACTATGCAAAAATGGATCCAGTTTATCTGGCTCACGTACATCATCGGCTGTTGCAATTAACTCAGCTAATTAATCCAAATCCATCAGATGAAGATTTAACAGCACTCGGTCAACGCTATCGAGAAATTGAGCATGATTGGAAATCGCTAGATACAGAAATCAACCATATTAAAGACCGAATTAAAGCAGCAATGCAGGCACAGAATTTAGCAGAAAGCGATTATTTTAAACTCTCTAGCTATGAGAAAACTACTAAAAAAGTATCTTTTGACGAGTTGGCAAAATTTGCACAACAGCGAGGTATCAACTTAGATTTTCCGATAACGCTGACGCAAAATTTACAAAAACAATTAGGCTTAACAGATGGATTGCCGATACAAGAGGAGAAAAGCATTAACTCACGGCTGAATTTCAAAGAAAAAGAACAAGATGAGGCGGATGATGATATTCCGTTTTAGAAAATACAAATTTGCAAAAATACTACTTTCTTATGTGGGGCAGTCATCGGGACTGCAATAGCCATAAATAGTAGCTTGGGTTAAGCGATCGCGCAACCCAACGCACGCCTTAATGAAACTTACGCGAGGTTCCTCCAATCACTCTACACAGATTATGGGTTGAAGATCGGGCTTGATATGATGGGTAACACCCACCATACTAACTTTTATCCGGAATAGCATAATACTCTCTTGTAAGCAACCTCCATAACTCACCAAATTCTTAAAGAGGTGTATATTATGCTTCCAGATTTATTGAACCGCAAACAGACTCACTTTGTATTGTGGCGACCAGGAAAAATTGACCCACCACCAACGCTTTACATCGGCAATTTTCAAAAAAATAGTTCAGATGAATTTGCAAATTTTCAAGAATTCGACCTCATTCAATCGAAAGAATTTCCCGAAGTGTGGGAAATACCAGCCGCAGATTGCAATCTAAAAAACGGACAAGTGTACTTTTACTGGTTCAAAGTACGCGATACCGATGCTTATCATGGTAAAAATGAAATTTATTATTGCCCCGATCCCACAGCTTACACAGTTGATCGGCGTTTTATTGCTCCGAAAGGATTATCAGGAGAAGGTAGTAAAGACCCAGCCAGCGTAATACTTTATCAGGATGAAATGCTGATTCCCTGCGATCCAGAGGGTCAAACTGCGAATTGGCAAGGAGATACTACAGAAAAGCTGCAACCAAATAATCGGCTAGTTATTTACGAGTTGCCAACGCGCTGGACTAAAATTAATTCGGATGGGGAAATTCCCGAAGGAAATGGCACTTTTCGCGATGTACTGGCGCTAGTAGAAAAACAAGCGATCGCACCCGGTTTTATAGAAGTTGAAGAACTTCAGCAAGGTCATGCCCATTTAGTTGAATTGGGTGTCAATGCTTTAGAACTTTTGCCACCGCAAGATAGCGATGATAAAACAAATTGGGGCTATGGTACAGCTAACTATTTTGCCGCAGATTTTGATTTAGGTTGCCCGGATAGTCAGAATGCACCCACCGCTTCTATCGATTTAGTCAATTTAATCAAAGTTTGTCATCAGTATGGAGTGCGGTTCTTCCTTGATGTTGTGATGGCTTTTTCGCGCAACAATCCTTACCACAACGTCAATTTTCTGGATTTTCACATCAAGTTTGGTAGCGGCGATCCCGAACAAGGAAATCGGGATGGATTTGGTGGAGATTTATTTAAGTACAATTATTGGGTGGAAGGCTATCACCCAATTACAGGCAAATTTTCCCGATTCGTTCCGGCGCGTGAATACATGAAAGCCCACATTGCCCACTGGATAGATTATTATCGTGTGGATGGTTTACGTCTGGATAGTGTTAATAATGTTGCCAATTATGACTTTTTGCAAGAATTCAAGGATTATGCGCGATCGCTTTGGCAAGAAAGAGGCGGAAAGGGCGATGAATTTACCGTAATTGGCGAAGAACTAAGCGTACCACTGGATTTAGTTTATCAAAATCGTCTCGATGGACTGTGGAACGAAAAGTTTAAGCAGATTATCCGCCGGGTAATTTTAGGGAATAGTGCTTTTGATGAGCCCAGCTTTGAATGGAGTGTCCGGAAACTCATTGATTGTAGAAACTTAGGTTTTACAGATGGTTCCCAAGCTGTTAACTATCTAACTTCTCATGATGTGGGAGGATTTGGAAACGAGCGAATTTACAGCTACTTGACTAATAATGGAGTTTTTAACACAGAAAATCGCATCAAATTAGCCTTTGTTTGTCTTCTCACTGCTGTAGGAATTCCGATGATTTTAGCAGGAGATGAATTTGCCGATCAAAATGACTTGTCTACTTCAGATGACCATAAAAAACAAGTCGATCCAGTTAACTACAGCCGCATGGATGATGATTGGCGAAAGCGTATTTTCGACTACGTTTCCAGATTAGTAAAGTTCCGCACTACTTCTGACGCATTAGCAGTAAACGACACGAACTTTATCCATGTTGATTTCAATGAAGGTAAGCGGGTTATTGTTTGGCAGCGAGGTAAAGACGATAACTTAGTAGTTGTAGTGGCGAATTTTTCCGAATATGGCACGCCTGATCCTAATAATCCTAACGCTAAGTATGTTGTACCAAATTGGCCTGCAAAGCCCCCTGGCAAGCAGTGGAAAGAAATAACGCAAGATCGTATCGTTCCCGGAGAATGGGCTGGGAAAGAGCCAATTTTTCCGTGGGAAGCTAAAGTGTACGCGCTAGTTTAATAAAACCCAAAGGGACGCAAAGTAGAATTTTCCTCTGCGTCCCTTTGCGATTACCTTTGCGTTAAAAATTATTCCCTGTTTACAGACGGCGAATGCCCTCGCTTAAACCGCGACAAACTCCGGTGAGGAAGTCTAAATCGAGGGTGTCGATGCGATCGCTTGTCTGATGGTAGTGGGGATTTCGCATAAAAGCCGTATCCGTCACCATCATCGCCCGATAACCATTGTCCCAAAAAGGAGCATGGTCACTTAGTCGCGTCTGACGTACAATTAAACCTCTATTAGGGACAGGCAACCACTCAGCTGGCGTGCCAACTTTACGAATATTACTGCTAAGGCGAATCAAGTCAGGAATTGCCGTTAAATTGCCAATTAAAGCAATGAAATCACCCCGATTCGGGTAAAAGCGTTCTAAACCAGCCGGATAGCGTTGCGAACCAGGCGTATAATCGCAATATCCCAACATTTCTAAAGACAGCATCAAGCGTATTGGTTGCCCTTGTTTCTTCAAATCAGCTGCATATTGCTGACTACCTAATAAGCCGTATTCTTCCATATCAAATGCCACAAATTGCATTGGATATTTTATTGGTTCTGCCGCGAAAATTCTCGCCAATTCCAACAGTGCGGCGACACCAGTAGCATTATCATCTGCACCAGGAGTTCCGGGTACAGCATCATAATGAGCGCCGATTAAAATCGGTGGTTTTTGATTCTTGGTACTAGCTGGTAAGTTCAGGATTAGATTTTGATGGGTTTTACCTCTTATCTGGAATTCATGGTTTTCTACTGTTCCCCACTGTGCCAACTGTTCGCGGATGTATTGCTGGACGTAGAAATGTCCTGAACTTGCCAGATAAGGATCGCGATCGCGTACTATCTGCTTAAGATGTGTATGTAGCTGCTCTTTTAAATCCACTTTCCTATCCCTCCTGATTTTCCCACTAGGTGACTAAAATAGTCTCCGCTGTGAGTGCTTATGAGGAATGAACCTCTAGCCAATTAATTAAATCGGTTACATTGGAAAATTCTAAAAATGCTTCTGCCAAATCTTCCAATTGGGAGATAGATAGAGTACGAATCTGTTCTTCTAATTGAGGGGTAATACTACCAAACCGACGAATAAGCTGACGCAGTAGCAATGCCACCTCTCCCTCTTGGATTCCCTCTTGGCGTCCCTCTTGACGTCCCTCTTGGCGTCCCTCTTGGCGGATGTATTGATAGAACGTAGATTCTCGCATAATGTCCTCTCTCAATAATTGGCGAATTAAATTATCGTTAAACCGCAAGCCCGCGAGAACCCCAGCACAAGCTGACAGATTCGCTCGTTCTTCGCGTGACTCAATCCTAGCGACTTGTGCGGCGACTTGCTCTAGTAAAGTGTTAGGTGAGTCACTTTGAGCTAAAGTAGCGAACGGTAAAAGCGCAGGGTTTGCCAGGAGTGGCGCGGAATCTTGTTCCCACAGACGAATTACTCGATAGCGATGTCTGGTATTGACAGCTTCAAACTGTTCGGTAAAAGCCACTTCTGAGGTAGTACGCTTTAAAAATAGGACAACCTGCTCAATGTTACAACTGTACTGGCGATGAAGTCTCATCCAGTAGTCAAGCATCCGCAGTGGTAATGGCGGATTAGATACTGGTAGGGTTTGAAATTCTACGTGCAGAATTTGGTTGCCGGTTTGCAGAAATGTCAGAGAATCAGCGCGAATTGGTTCTAGACTCAGTTCAGTTTTAAGTACCTGGATATCGTCAGTGTCAACTGAGAGTAGCCAGCGGGCAAATTGACGCGGATACTTTTGGGCAAGATATTTACAAGCGTTGTCGTAGTTCAAGAAAGATTCAGTGTAGATAGAGGATTTAAAATATTATTTTCTCACCGAGGGTAACTGATGAAAGTACACAATATAAAGTAGCAGGAGTAGCGTAGATTGGGACTGAGGATGGGAAACCCAACTATGCCAGTCAAATTGGCGTTGGGTTTCTTTTGGACTTAAGACAACCTACAAACTTATTAATCCTACGCAATTTCTGCTGGCAATAGATCTCTTGCGGAATTACGATTATTTGGCTATTTTTAGCTCATAATTATAAATTCCTGCAATTAGGTTTACTCGCAATCCAAATCGCTTCCTTCGATTTCTATAACGGC
>NZ_JACJOK010000056.1:0-99817 GCF_014695505.1 Trichocoleus sp. FACHB-90 | reverse complement strand
TGCCGTTTTTGACGACGTGAGTTGACTGACAAACGGGGCAAGTTGGTTGGGAATCAGACATAGAGCTTCTGATGGAACTGTATTTCTCCTATCCTTACATCTTTAGGACTACCGATAATTGAAATACTTTTGCTGTCAATGCGCCTCGTGCTTCGGAAATAACCTGTTCAATATCAGCACCAGATACAACAGTCACCGCAACTGCGATCGCTTCCTCTACCAGAGGTGCTTCTCACAGTCTCACCTTATCCGGCTGTTATTGTGAGATAAATTCTAACGCCATTCCTGCACTCAGTACATCGCTACCTAAATCCATCAGCTTTACTAGCACTTGCACTCCAAGAGCCAGCTTTTGACTGTCAGATACGATGACAATTCCAACCATTATTTAAGTATTATCACTTATCTGTTGTCAGGTATTTTCCACTGACTATGAAGCGAGTATGAAGCTAGTGTTTATTTTATATAAAATTTTTATTCTTTTATAAGCAAAATTTTTCATCCCTCTTAAGATTGACATATTTATAAATATGTCACGGATGCAGAAAATCCAAGATATGCGATCGCGCTTTTGAGCCATCTTTGCTACAACCGCCAAAAACTTATCTTCCATCAGGGTTGGAGATTGACGAAAAAACCTAAAAGCTTGTCTAAGTAAGCTTTATTAGAAAAAAGTCAATTATAAACCTAAAAATGGTGATTTATAGAAATTTTTGGGAATTATGGAACTGAAACTGCCGAAATCGTCATTTAACTGACGTTTTTCACAAAATTCAAAATTTGTCAAGGATAAAAATTTGGGGATGCGATCGCGTTCCCGTTTCTCTGTCTAACCAGGTATATAGAAGGATTAATTATGCAATTCCAGAATAACTCAGCCGCAAATCAAGCACCAAGCAACTCTATTGAGACAGCAAACAAAGAGATAGTATTCATTGATACAACGGTTAAGGATTACCAGAGCCTTATAGCGGGTGTCAAAGCGGGTACTGAGGTAGTTATCCTCGACTCGGCACGGGATGGAGTAGCGCAAATCACACAAGTGCTGGCGGGACGCAGCAACATCGCCAGCATTCATATAGTCTCCCACGGTAGCGAAGGCAGCTTGCAACTGGGGTCAACCCAAATCAACTCAAACAACCTCGAAGCATACACCAACTCTTTGCAGCAATGGGCAAATGCTTTAACCCCTGACGCTGACATTCTCCTGTATGGTTGCAACGTTGCAGGTGGGGAAACAGGGGCGGCTTTCGTCCAACAACTTAGTCAGCTAACGGGTGCTGACGTTGCTGCTTCCAATGACGTGACGGGTAGCGCAGCTTTAGGCGGTGACTGGGATTTAGAAGTAGCTACAGGGAAGATTGAAGCACCTCTGGCATTTAAGTCTGAGGCGATGCAGACATATAAATCGATTTTGCCAACTCAAGAGATTATCATCAACGAATTTCGGCGGGGTGGGCAGTTTCAAGGTGATGAATATGTTGAACTTTTACTGACGCAAGACCTTACTGCGACTCAACTTCAAAGCTATTTTGTTGGCGATTCAAATAGTACAACGCAGTCAAAGCTATCAGCTTACCGTTTCACCAATATGGTGAATATTGCTCCTGTCTTCAAGGCAGGAACAATCATTGCGATGGGCGGTTCAACGGCAATTCCTACCCAAGATATTGCCTACAACCCTCTGCCGGGTGGAAGTGATGCTGATTGGAACATCCAATTGCAAATTACCTCAGGTTTTGGTGGTCAGTTTCTTTTTAATGACTTAGCGGCAGCTAATATGTTTGGAGGCGATTTTGCAGCCTCCGATGTAGCTTGGGTAGATACTAGCAGCAATGGGTTCACCTCAATTGACTCTATTGCATGGCCTACTTCTGCTTCGGGAACATTTGGAAATGCTGCTAAGGTAAAAATTTCTGCACCAAGTAATGGTAGCAATGTCGCGTTCACCAGCGATATAACAGGTGTTAATATCACTGGTAACTACGCCCTCAACAGTCTGGGTTCCCTTGGTTTACCCAACGGCGGCACCAATACTACTTATATCAACCAGCTGCGAAATCCAATCAATCTTAATCCTGTTATCACTCTGCCTGGTGCAACCGTCTTCTACACCGAGAACGCAGCCGCCACAGTAATTGACAGCACCGCCACTGTCACTGACACAGACTCTCTCAACTTTGACACCGGGAAGCTGACAGTAGATTTTACGCCGGGTGGTACGGCATCTGACCGTTTAGCGATTCGCAACCAAGGTAACGGTGCTGGTCAAATTGGGCTAGATGGCGCAATAGTCAAATACGGTGGAGTGCAAATCGGCACCTTCACAGGTGGGACTGGCACCACTCCCCTAATCGTCACCTTCAACGCCAACGCCACACTCGACGCTACTACTGCACTGCTGCGAAACATCACCTATCAGAACGCCTCAGATAACCCCAGTCCCACTCCTCGCACCGTCCGTTTTGTCGTTACCGATGGCGATGGTGGCACCAGCACCGCTGTTACTGAAACCATCAACGTTACAGCTGTCAACGATGCGCCGATTATTGGTGCTTCGGTAATTAAATACGATGGCTCATTGAATACCACGCCCAACGCTCAAGGATTTACATACATCCCCTTTGGTAGTGCAACGCAAAGTGCCTCCGGTGGCGCGACTACCCTGGATACCACTACCACTCCAAACACTTATGCTGGCTATTTCGCTAACAGCGTGCCTACCCTAAACCGCACTACTGGTTACACCGTCAACTTCACCGCCCAAGTTCTCTCAGAGAATCATACGACGAGCGGCACCGCTGATAAAAACGGCGATGGCATTGCTGATAGAGCTGGTTTCAGCATCATAGTTCTCAGCAGCGATAAGAAAGGCATCGAATTAGGATTTTGGGATAACGAAATCTGGGCGCAGGAAGATGGCACAACTCAGGCAAATCCAGGTACAAATCCTTCTGCAAGCAACAACCAACTTCTGTTCACCCATGCTGAAGGCGCTACCTTCAACACCACTACAGGTTTAATTCCCTACCAGCTAACAGTTCTGGGCGATACTTATACCCTCTCAACAGGCGGCACCACCATCCTCAGCGGCAAACTACGGGATTACACTGCCTTTACTGGAACTCCCAATCCCTACAACACTGGAAACTTGATTTTCTTGGGCGATGACACTACCTCTGCCAGCGCCAAAGTAAAGTTATCAAATGTGTCAGTTACGACTAATAGCAGCTTTGCGCCCCAAACAGTTGCTGAAGATACGAATTTATCCATCACAGGAGTTAGCGTGTTTGACGTGGATGCTGGCAACAGTCCCATCACCGTCACTCTAGAAGTCAACAACGGTGCTTTGACCGTCAACTCTTCTGGGTTAACAGTTAGCAACAACGGCACGGGAAGTGTCACCCTCACAGGCACCCAAAGCCAGATTAACGCTAACTTAGCCGCCACTAACGGACTGCTATACCAAAGCAAGCAAGACTTTAATGGTAGCGACACTCTCAAGATTACAGCTAACGATGGTGCGGCGACTAGCAATATCAAGACGATACCGATTACCGTCACCCCAGCCAATGATGCCCCGGTGTTAAATAATACTGGGAGTCCGGCACTAACAACAATTAACGAAGATGTTAGCGTTGCCAACAACAATGGGACTCTGGTTTCTAATATTATTGCCAGTGGTGCTGGCGGCAACCCCATCACCGATGCAGATGCAGGTGCAGTAGAAGGAATTGCTGTCATTGGGGTAGATAATACCAACGGCACTTGGCAGTATTCTACTGATGACGGAAGTAGCTGGAATAACTTTGTGGTGTCCGCTGCTGCTGCTACCGTACTAAAGGATACAACAAGCGATCGCATTCGTTTTGTCCCCAATGCCGACTTTAACGGCACTGTCACCCCAGGCATTACCTTCCGCGCTTGGGATGCTTCTGACGGACTCGCCAGTGGTACAACTAATGTAAATCCTGGGACTGGTGGCGGCGCGTCTTCCTTCAGTATCGCTACTGAAACAGCAAGTATTATTATTAACTCAGTTAATGATGCTCCCAGTTTCACCAGTGGGGGAAATCAAAATGCGATCGCAGGCTCTGGATTACAAACTGTAGCTGGATGGGCAAGCAATTTCAATCCTGGTGCAAGCGAATCAACTCAAAGTGTCGATAGTTACATAGTTAACGTCACCAGCAACCCTAGTATCTTTTCTACTCCGCCGACCATTGACCCGCTGACAGGCAATCTTACTTATACTCCTACTGCAACAATTGGTACAGCTACTACAGCAACAATTGAAGTCCAAGTCAAGGACAACGGCGGCACTGCTAACGGTGGTGTCGATACTTCAGTAGTGCAAACCTTTCAACTTACCGTCAACCCTGGAACGCCGACAGTTAGCATCCAAGCGATAGATGCTGATGCAGCAGAAGCGGGCGCAAATAGTGGAACTTACCAGATTACTCGGACTGGCAACACAACAGGCAGTTTAATTGTAAAATTTGCCGTCAGTAACAATAGTGCCAGTAGTGGTGACTACACCCTAACAGATAGTAACGGCAATGCGATCGCTATCTCAAATGGAATTGCCACCGTCACTCTATTAGATGGACAACCGTCTTTCAATATTACTCTTACCGCTGTTAACGACATCCAAGCTGAGGCAGCTGAAACACTAAAGTTAGATTTAGTAGCTGACGGGGCGTATGCGATCGCATCTTCCCAAAATACCGCAACCGTCACCATCGAGCAAAATGACACGGTAGTAATTAACACCAACGACAGTGGCGAAGGTTCGCTACGACAAGCAATTATCAACGCCAACGCCTTGAGTGGAACCGATACCATCGGGTTTCAAATTGGCAGCGGCTTACAAACAATTACACCCCTGTCAGCCTTACCTACCATCACCGACTCGGTAATTATTGACGGCACTACTCAGCCTGGATTCTCTGGTACTCCCATTATTCAATTAAGTGGAAGTGGGACGGGTACTGGACTGACAATCTCTGCGGGTAGCAGTACAGTGCGCGGCTTAATTTTTAATGGTTTTCAGGATGGGATTGAGTTAAGCGGTGGTGGCAATAATGTTATTGCAGGCAACTTTATTGGGACTAATGCGGCGGGTAATGCAGCCGCAGGTAACTCCCGGTGGGGCGTGTTTATCAACGGTTCCTCCAACAATATTATCGGGGGGACGACGGTAGCGACGGGCAACATTATTTCCGGTAATAGTTTCGGTGTCGTCGTCTTCGGTAGCGGGAATCAAATCCAAGGTAACTACATCGGTACTGATGTCACTGGCAATATTGACTTGGGTAATAGTGCTGACGGTATAAGCATCCAAGGAACCAACAATATCATTGGCGGGACGACAACAGGCGCACGGAACGTCATCTCTGGCAATAATCAGAATGGTGTCATCATTAGCCAAGTCGGTTCCACCGGAAACCAGGTATTAGGGAACTACATTGGCACTAATGCTGCTGGTACTGCCGACTTAGGCAACACTCAGAATGGTATAGAAATTCAATACGCACCGAATAACATTATCGGCGGGACAACGGCAGGTGCAGGTAATGTTATTTCTGGTAATAACAGTAACGGTATCTGGATTACAGGCAACACTGCTACGGGGAACCAAGTACAAGGCAACTACATTGGCACCAAAGCTGATGGTAGCAGCGCTTTAGGGAATACTATTCGGGGAGTGTGGCTTACCGATGGTAACAATAATACTATTGGCGGGACAGCAGCAGGAACTGGGAATGCGATCGCTTTTAATGGTCAAGGGGTGTTGGTTAGTTCCGGCACTGGCAATGCTATCCTGGGGAACTCCATCTTCTCCAACACTAGCTTAGGAATTGATCTTGGCACTACTGGCGTAACCCCTAACGATGTTGCAGATGGTGACGCGGGGGCAAACAATCTGCAAAATTTCCCGTTGCTTACTTCTGCGGTTTTAAATGGTGTCAACACAACAGTTACAGGAACGTTCAATAGCAACCCCAACACTACATTCAGGCTGGAATTTTTCTCTAACACAGCCTTAAATGCGTCTGGTAATGGTGAGGGTAAAACATTCCTTGGCTTTACCAATGTAACGACTGATGCCAGTGGAAATGGCAGCTTTACGGCTAATTTGGCGACGGTGGCATCGGGTAACTTTATTACCGCAACAGCAACCAATTCCAACAACACCTCCGAGTTTTCCACCGGAGTAGCCGTTACTACACTCGTCAGTATCAATGCTATAGATGCTACTGCTGCTGAATCAGGCACCAATACAGGCATTTACCAGATTACTCGTACTGGTACAACGGGCGATTTGACAGTAAATCTTGCTGTTGATGGTAGCAGCACTGCGATCGCAAGCGACTACAATCTCAGTAGCGGCGGTTTGTCTGTGGTGATTCCGGATGGGGAGAGTTCTGTCGATGTTACTCTTACTGCTGTTGATGATACTTTGCCAGAGTTAGCGGAAACGCTGCGGCTAAACTTGGCGACGGGTGCGGGTTACACCATTGATACTGATAATAATAATGCTACGGTAGCGATCGCATCCAACGATACTATTCAATACGCGATTACCACTGCTTCCCCAATCACTGAAGGTGACACTGGTAAGCAAACCGTTACCTTTACTGTCACACGCAGCGGCGGCATTGGCGTAGCGAGTACCGTTGATTATGCAATTGGCGGGACTGCTACTTCTGGCACGGACTATAACAATATTCTGGTTAGGGGTGGGGGAACTGCCCTTTCTGGCACTATTAATTTTGCTGCTGGTGAAACGACTAAGACGATTATGTTGGATGTCTTGGGTGACACGACATTTGAACTTAATGAAAATATTTCTGTCACTCTGAGTAACCCTAACCTGACGGCTGCCCCAGAAAGTTCTACGATTACTACAGCTATAGCACAGGTGACGGTTGTCAACGATGACAATCAACCTACTATCAGCATCAATAATGTCAGCGTAACTGAAGGAAATAACGGCACAACTAACGCTACCTTTACTATTAGCCTTTCTAATACAAGTAGCGAAACTGTCAAGGTAAATTACGCCACCTCTGACAGTACAGCTACCACAGTTGATGGCGACTATACCAGCGTTACATCAACACCCATCACCTTCAACCCTGGCGAAACAACCAAAACCATTACTGTTGCTGTCAATGGTGATAATAAATTTGAGACAAATGAAACCTTCAACGTCAATCTCACTGGTGCGACTAATGCCACCATTGTTGATAACACGGGAGTTGGTACGATTACTAATGATGACAATCAACCTACTATCAGCATCAACGATGTCAGCATAACTGAAGGCAACGACGGCACTGCTAATGCCATCTTCACCGTCAGCCTCTCCAACCCCAGCAGCTTACCCGTCAGCATTAACTACGCCACAGCAAATAATACCGCGATCGCTAATAGTGACTACACTACTACGAATGGCACTTTAACTTTCAACCCTGGAGTCATCACTCAAACCATTAGCGTTCCGGTTGTCGGCGAATTGGTTGGTGAAGCAAATGAAAGCTTTTTTGTCAACCTTTCCAACCCAATCAATGCCACAATTCCTGATAACCAGGGTATCGGCACCATCATCGACAACGACGCGGCTGGGTTCACCTTTTCCCCGATCAGTGGCAACACTACGGAAGCCGGAGGAAAAGCCACCTTCACCGTAAAATTGAATAGCGCCCCCACCGCTGATGTGACAATTGGTTTAACCAGTTCTGACACAACCGAAGGCAAAGTCTCGGCATCTAGCCTTACTTTCAGTGCCAATAATTGGAATATCGCCCAGACTGTAACCGTCACGGGTGTTGATGATGCGATCGCTGATGGCAATATTCCTTACAGGATTATCACTGCCCCAGTAGTCAGCACTGATAGTAAATACAACAACCTTAACCCTAACGATGTCGCTGTCACCAACATCGACAATGATACGGCTGGCTTTACCATCACCCCAGCGAGGCGACTACAAACCACCGAAGCAGGTGGAAAAGCCAGCTTCACCGTGAAACTCAATAGCCAACCGACAGCTAATGTCACTCTTGGTTTAGTCAGTTCTGATACCACCGAAGGCATTTCCACTTCTAGCCTCACCTTCACCTCCAACAACTGGAATGTTGCACAAACTGTTACTGTTACGGGTGTGGATGATGCAGATGTTGATGGTAACATCGCTTACAAGATAGTCACTAAACCAGCCGTCAGCGCTGATAGCAAATACAACGGACTTAACCCGGTTAATGTCGCTGTTAGAAACGCCGACAACGACACTGTAGAATTTAACGTGATTAACGGCACATCAGTTTCTGAAACATTGGTGGGAACCACTCAACGCGATCGCATCTATGGTTTCGGTGGACATGACACCATTTCCGCGGGACTAGGAAACGACCAAATTTACGGTGATGATGGCAACGACACCCTAATTGGCGATATCAGCAATAGCTTGGTTGCAGGTGGCGATGACTTTATTTATGGTGGTACAGGAAGCGATCGCATCTATGGCAACGATGGCAATGATTTCCTCTACGGCGAGTCAGGAAACGATCTAATTTTCGGCGATTCTGGCAATGACCTTATCAGAGGCGGCTTAGGCAATGATATTGTTACGGGTGGTGCTGGACGCGATACTTTTGTCCTTGCCAGAGGCGAAGGCACTGACATCATCCAAGACTTTCAAATTGGTAGTGACTTCATTGGTTTAGCTGGCGGTTTGACTTTAGGTCAGGTGTCAATTACGCAAAGAAGCAGTCAAACTGTGATTACTAATAACTCGAATGGTGAGGTTTTAGCAGCTTTGAATAATGTTAATGCTGCTACTTTCCAAAGCTACGCTGCCAGCACTTTCGTGACTATCTAAGTGTAGGAAAACAGGATTCCTAGAAGGTAAAGTCGCTGCACCTATGTCAATGGGTGCAGCGAACTGATACCATCAAGTCGGCGATATCATACGCCACAATCCAAGGACGCGGAAACCCCGCCTCTACAAAGTGGAGCTTCACTCCCCCAATCCCTGTGTACAAGGGTAAGGGTGCAGCCAGCAGCTACCATTAATGCAATATTATTTAGTTGAAAACACCATATCCTTTAGGTCGGAGAAAAAAAATGCTTCCGAAAAAATCAACTTCATACTTGTGCGCCACTTTATTAGTTTCCGGGTTAGTTTCGGGAATACTCGCCACCACCGCCACTGCACAAACCATAGAATCTTTATCTGAATTAGAAGTAAAAGTAGACACCACCACTGTAGAAAATGATTTACCTGTAACTGAGGCATCTGAGGAAACCCAAAAACTCGAAGTCGAAACTAATACTACAACTTTTGAAGTAAAAAATACTTTACCCCCAATTACAAATCCGAAAAAATTGGCAGATGTAGAGTTGCCGCCTCGCACCTTAAACGAGTTTGGTAAAATCTCGCCGGAAGTTAACGCCGAACCCGCACAAAATCCTCCAATAAGTAGCCAGGAAACCGCACAAACAATCGCAACACCAACCGAATCAACTGTAAAAATTCTTCCGCGTGTGGGGGTAAACTTTACTAGCGGCCCAGGTGTTGGCTACTCTAGTTCGTTTACTAGCTTAGAAGGTTTTCTACCTCTATCTTCAGGTAAAACTAATAACCTGCCATTTCTAGATGGACGAGTCCTATTATCAACAGAAAATGCTCTCATCAGCAGTAATTTGGTTTTAGGTTATCGCACTTACAATCCTAAAGATAACCGCGTCTATGGCGGTTATGTCGCCTACAACACCCGCGACACAGGAAATAGCAACTTCAACCAATTAGGTGTAGGAGTTGAAAGCTTAGGTGATTGGGATGTTCGCGCTAATGCTTATATACCAGTTGGCGACACCCGCCAAAAGACACAAGAAACCATTTCTAATAATAATTTGTCTTTATCAGAACCTGCATTCCAGGGAAATTTTTTAGCGCAGACTCGAACTCAGCAAGGACAAATTAACCGCCGTTTTGAAGCAGCGATGGCAGGATTTGATGTTGAGGCTGGTACAAAAATTGCTCAGATAGGTAAGACGGGCGATCTGCGGGGTTATGCTGGATTATATTATTATGATGCTCCAGGTAGTGCCGATATTTTGGGGTTTAGCACTCGTTTAGAAGCCCGTCCTACTGATAATTTGCGACTAGGAGTTTCGCTTTCAAATGATGCTACTTTTGGGACTAATTTGGTGCTGAGTGTGGGGGCGAATTTCCCTGGCACTCGTCCGAGAAATATAGGTAAAGAAAATACGGTGTTGGCGCGTTTGGGAGAATCTGTCGCCCGAAATGTAAATATTGTAGTGGATGAGCAACAGGAAGTTGAATCATTTACACGACAAGAAACTATTTTTGTTACTAACCCGAATACTGGTCAACCTTGGAGATTTCAACACGTTAATTTGGGGATAGGAACGGGTAACGGCACATTTGAAAGTCCGACTGGAGATGTTGCTTCAGCTTTGGCTGTGGCGCAGCCGGAGGATATTGTTTATGTGCAACCAGGGACAAATCCAAGTATTCCCGCCTTCCAAATTCCTGATAGGGTGCAGGTGCTTTCTACTGGCCCCGTACAGCTGATAAATACAGTAGAAGGTAATTTACAATTGCCGTCCTCTGGTGCTGGTGTGCGTCCACAGGTGACAGGAACGGTAACGATAGGTAATAGAACTACGCTTTCTGGGTTTGAAATTGCTACTACTACTGGTGCTGGTATTGCTGGGACAAATATCAGCGATGTGACAATTCGAGAGAATGCGATCGCATCTTCTGTAAGCGAGGGTATCTTACTTCAGAATGTGACTGGACAGGTAGCGATCGCTAACAACACAATCAACAATTCTGGTTTGGAAGGCTTCTCTTTGCGTAATAATCAAGGGCAAGTCACTCTGTCGCTTACAGAGAACAGTATTGCCAATAATGGTGCTGCTGCTGACGATGGGGACGGAGTTAATGTCGAACTTAGCAATAGCGCCACAGGGACGTTCACCATAGAAAAGAACGCGATCGCTAACAATAGCAGTAATAGTGGCATCGCAGATGGAATCGAAATCAGAATTATAGATAATGCTTCTGGAACGTTTAATGTTTCTAATAATCAGATAAGCAGAAATCAGTTTAAGGGCATTAATATTCAATTTGACTCTACATCCTCTGGGACATTCAATATTACCAACAACAGTATTCAAGAAAATCTTGACGACGGGATTACTCTGCAACTGAACGATAAAGCAGCTGGAACTTTCAATATTTCTAACAACCCTGAGATTTCTCGAAACGGCTTGTTCGGTATTGCCATCTTACTGTCCAACAACACTTCGGGAACGTTTAACATTACTAGCAATACAATTCGAGAAAATCAAAATAATGGGGTGAATATTCAATTAAACGATACAGCAGCGGGAATCATTAATGTTTCCAATAATCAGCAAATTGCTAGAAATGGATTGACCGGGGTTTTTACAACGACAAGTGAAACATCTCAACTCCGGCTAACAATTGACTCGAATCAAATTTCCGAAAATTCTTTTACGTCGCTTTCTATTAACAGTTTTGGTTCTAGTAATACTTTTGCTACTGTCGCTTTAAACACTTTAACTGGCGGCTCATTGGGCGATTTAGAAGTGATAACGAGTGGGGTTAATGATATTGTTTGCTTGCGATCGCGTCAAAATACAATTGGCAATCTTTTGTTAGATGATAGTCTTGGGGGGACGATACAGGCAGAGGATGGAATATCCACTAATAATATTGGCACAAGTAATGTGACTAATTGGTCGGAAACGAATGTAGCGGCTGGAAGTTGTGGTTTCCCGTAAAAGGTAAAGTTAAATCAATTCTACCAAATATAGCAATCCTCGGAATTGTGATCCAGCCCTTCAGATACCCGACTTCTTAAAGAAGTCGGGTATCTTGCTTTGACCAATCATTTAGGAATGCTATAGGTTGTAAACCGTATACACACGAAAAATTTTGTCTGTCTGTTTTTACCAGGGTATCGTCACAAGACGCAAGAAAATGTCAAACTAAATAAATGTGTTTTTTTAACTTTCGCAAACAGTTAAATTTAAGTTTATGGCAAGTCAGCGCGTTCTCTCTGGAGTTCAACCAACCGGAAATCTGCATTTAGGTAACTACCTGGGAGCAATTCGCAACTGGGTAGAAGGTCAAAGCCAGTATGAAAACTTCCTCTTCATAGCAGACTTGCACGCAATCACAGCACCACACGATCCAGCATCGCTGACAGCTAATACTTACAACCTCGCTGCTGTGTATCTGGCGTGTGGTCTCGATTTAAACCACTCCACTATCTTTGTGCAATCCCACGTCTCGGCGCACAGTGAACTGATGTGGTTGCTAAATTGCGTTACGCCGCTTAACTGGCTGCAAGATATGATCCAGTTCAAGGAAAAGGCGGTAAAGCAGGGGGAAAATGTCAATACTGGTTTGCTGGATTATCCGGTGTTGATGGCGGCGGATATTTTACTATATCAGGCGGATAAGGTGCCTGTGGGTGAAGACCAGAAGCAGCATTTGGAATTGACGCGGGATATTGCTAATCGGTTTAATTATCTGTTTTGTCGGGAAAATCCGGTGCTGAAGTTGCCAAATCCGTTAATTCGCGCTGAGGGTGCAAGGGTGATGAGTTTGACTGATGGAACGCGCAAGATGTCTAAGTCTGACCCTTCGGATATGAGTCGGATTAATTTGCTCGATACTCCAGAACAAATTCAAAATAAGATTAAGCGTTGTAAGACTGACTCGGTACGCGGTTTGACGTTTGACGATTCCCAACGGCCGGAAGCACGAAATCTGTTGACTCTCTACACTATACTTTCTGGAAAAACTAAGGAAGAAGTGGCGGCGGAATGTCAGGATATGGGTTGGGGAAAGTTTAAGCCGTTGCTGACAGAAACGACGATTAACGCCTTGAAACCAATTCAGGAAAAGTATCACGCGGTGATGGATGACAAGGGTTATCTGGAATCGGTGTTGCGGGATGGAAGAGAAAAAGCCGAAGCGATCGCATCCTCTACCCTCTCCCAAGTAAAATCCGCTATGGGTTATTCCGTACCATTGTGAGGATAGCAGTTAAAGCCCTGAACTAAAGTTCGGGCTAATAGCTAAAGTCAGTTAAAACTGACTGAAATACAGAACAGGTAAAGGTTTTAACCCGTTTTAACGGGTTTCAGCTTTCAGCCTGAAATTTATTTCAAGGCTAAAGTTCAGGCTAATAGCTAAAGTCAGTTAAAACTGACTGAAATACAGAATAGGTAAAGGTTTTAACCCGTTAAAACGGGTTTAAGCTTTCAGCCTGAAATTTATTTCAAGGCTTGTGGCTTCCCATCAGTAGTAGAGAAAATGAATTATGGAAGGAAAAGCAGGTAAAACTAAACCATCTCAATGGGATGACATTGATGCTGAGTGAGTCATCCTCAGTTGAAGTTAAGTTTACTGATGAATCTGGGCGCAGACGATATTCAGTCTGCGATCGCGCAGTTTCAAGAAGGTAATGGTAATCAGTAGAAGAATCCAGGCGATGGGATTGAAGGATGAAGGACAGCTGAAATTTTACAATTCTTACAGCACAATTCACACTCTCTTTATCCTTCATAATCCATACTTAACAAAAAAACCAAATGCCTACCATCCAAAACTCAATGCTGTTTAAATCTTTCCGTAGCGCCGCCGAAGCTGGTGAATTTCTGATTACCGCAGAGGTAGCACCCCCCAAAGGCGGGAATCCAGTCCACATGGTGGAAATGGCGCAAACCCTCAAAGGTAGGGTTCATGCAGTTAATATTACTGATGGTAGTCGGGCGGTGTTGCGGATGTGTCCGTTGGCGGCTAGTGTAATTTTATTGCAACACGGAATCGAGCCGATTTGTCAGATGGCTTGTCGCGATCGCAACCGCATCGGACTGCAAAGCGATCTCATGGGCGCTCATGCTCTCGGCATCCGCAATATTTTAGCGCTCACAGGCGATCCGGTGAAAGCAGGCGATCATACTGATGCCAAAAGCGTATTTGATCTGGAATCTGTGCGATTGCTGGGTTTAATTAAAAAAATGAATCTCGGTTTCGACTGGAACGACAAACCCCTCACAGATGGTGCTACAGATTTATTCGCTGGTGCTGCTGTTGACCCCCAGCTGGCAAGTTGGTCAGGGTTGCAAAGCCGATTTGAACGTAAACTAGAAGCTGGAGCGCAATATTTCCAAAGCCAGCTGATTTGCGATTTTGACCGTTTGGAAAAATTTATGGACAAAATTGCTGCTGGCTGTGGTAAGCCAATTATGGCGGGAATTTTTCTGCTAAAGTCTGCCAAAAATGCCCAATTTATTAATCGCTGCGTACCTGGTGTAAATATTCCCCAAGACATCATCGACCGTTTAGCAGCAGCAGACGATCCATTGCAAGAAGGGATGGCGATCGCAGCTGAACAAGTCAAATTGGCTAGTCAACTCTGCCAAGGTGTTCATATGATGGCTGTAAAGCGGGAAGATTTGATTCCCGAAATTCTGGATATGGCTGGAATTGCACCGCTAAACCAGTTAGTGTCAGCAGGAACAGAAGATGAACGCACAAACAATAAAGCAACTGCCAATTCCGTCGCACTTTGATGCTAAAAAGGTGGGAGAAGTTTGGCGAGTGCCATATCAGCAACGGGCAGAAGACGCGAGGAATTGGGCAAAAAAGCACGATATTCCTCCATCTAGCGAGGATAAAACTCGCATTTGCCTGTTGTTGATTGATGTGCAGAATACCTTTTGCATCCCCGACTTTGAATTATTTGTCAGGGGTGCGGTAGATGATAATGTGCGGTTGTGCGAATTTATCTATCGGAATTTGGGGAAGATTAGCGCGATCGCACCCACAATGGATACTCACACCGCTATCCAAATCTTCCACCCCATCTTCTGGATTAACGACGCTGGAGAACATCCCACCCCCGCCGCCACGATGATTACACCGGAAGATATCCAGCAAGGTATCTGGAAGGTAAACCCAGCAGTTGCTGGAATTGTCGGTGCAGATTACTCTAATCTTGTTTCACATACTTTGCATTATGTCAAGCATTTGAGTGAAAAAGGCAAATATCCGCTAACCGTATGGCCTTATCATTCCATGTTGGGCGGTATTGGTCACGCCTTGGTTTCTGCGGTGGAAGAGGCGTTGTTTGTTCACTGCATTGCTAGGAATAGCCAAACGCGGTTTGAGGTAAAGGGAGACAATCCTTTAACAGAAAACTATTCTGTGTTGCGTGCGGAAGTATTAGAAGGAGTGAATGGAAACCCTATTGCCCAGAAGAATACAAAATTTATCGAGTATCTGCTAGAATTTGATGCTGTAATAATTGCTGGTCAAGCAAAAAGTCATTGCGTTGCCTGGACAATTGATGATTTTTTGACAGAAATTAAAGCCAAAGATGCCAGTCTTGCTAAAAAAGTTTATCTATTGGAAGATTGCACATCGCCCGTTGTAGTGCCGGGAATAGTGGATTATACAGAACAAGCTGATGAGGCTTTTGCCAGATTTTCGGCGGCGGGAATGCACCTAATTAAGTCAACTGAACCTCTCGAAATTGGTAATCTATAGTGTCAAATAATATTATGAGGCTCTGCCGCATTATAAACATTCCCAGTCGGAGACGGGGAAGGAGTATAAGGAATAAAAACGAATGAGTAGCAGTAATGATGCGATCGCGTCCCTCCGAGAGGCTTTAAAATTTTCTCCCGATAACGTACCTTTACGGCAACATTTGGCAGAAACTCTGCTAAGTTTGGGACAGCCAGAGGAAGCCGAACAAGAGTATCGCCAAGCCTTAGTTTTGTCGCCTGAAAATCAGCAGCTAAAATTAGGTTTAGCTCGTGCTTTCTACCAACAGGGAAAGTATACCCAAGCGTTGGTAATTGTAGAAGATCAAATTAAGCGCTTGGATTGTCCGGCAGGTGCTTTTTTACTTCATGCGCGTCTTCTCTTGAACGCGGGTGCGGTGGAACAAGCTGTCCGTCAGTACCACCGAGCCGTTGACACCGATCCTGCTGTCAAAGATGCTGATTTTGCCGAAAGGTTGGGAATTGGGGCAGAGGAGGACGTGCAAGAGGTCGTAGACGGCAAAATTCGGGCAGGGTTGGGAGACTTTCCGACTTTAGAGGATACCCAAGTCGAAAAACCTGCGATCGCATTCCCAGATGTTGGCGGTATGGAAGCGGTCAAAGACGAAATTCGCCTGAAAATTATTTATCCCCTCAAACAGCCGGAACTGTACAAAGCTTACGGCAAGGCAATTGGGGGCGGAATTTTGATGTACGGCCCTCCGGGTTGCGGTAAAACTTACCTTGCTCGTGCCACAGCTGGGGAAATTAACTCTGGTTTCCTTTCTGTAGGCATCAACGATGTATTGGATATGTGGTTGGGCAACAGCGAACGCAATTTGCACGACCTTTTTGAGCAAGCCAGACGCAACCAACCTTGTGTATTATTTTTTGATGAAGTTGATGCTTTAGCTGCCAGTCGTGCGGACTTGCGACAAAATTCTAGCCGCATGGTAATCAACCAATTCCTGTCAGAATTAGACGGCGTGAGAAGTTCTAATGAAGGGGTATTAATTTTAGCGGCAACTAATGCACCTTGGCACTTAGATTCAGCCTTTCGCCGTCCGGGACGCTTTGACCGCATATTATTTGTACCGCCGCCTGATGCTGAAGCAAGGGCGGCAATTTTGCGCTTGTTGTGTCGAGGTAAGCCAGTGGAAGATATTGACTACGACCATTTAGCCAAGAAAACTGAGAATTTTTCCGGCGCAGACTTAATGGCAGTTGTCGATGTGGCAATAGAAAAGAAGTTAGCTGAAGCGATGAAAGTAGGTATCCCAAAGCCACTAACTACCAAAGATTTAGCATCGGCGGCGGGAGGAGTGAAACCTTCGACAAAAGAATGGTTTTCGACTGCTCGGAACTATGCCTTGTATGCTAATGAGGGCGGATTGTACGACGACATCCTCAAATATATGAAATTCTGATGGGCGTACACTTAGAACGGGCGCAATTGCTAATTGGGCAATCCCGGTACGAAATGGCAGAGAAGGAACTGCGACAGGAGTTAACCCAGTCGCCGGATAGCGCGATCGCGCACGCTCTTTTAGGCTTGTGCTTAAGTTACCGCCAGAAGCACCAGGAAGCAACACAAGAAGCTCAGATAGCAATTGGGCTGGCTCCTGATTGGGCGTATGCTCATTACATCTTGGCGTACATTTTATGCGATCGCGAGCATCTCAGAGATGCTGAAATATCGCTAAGTGAGGCAATCCGAATTGACCCGGCAAACTCAGGTTACTTCGCCTTGCGATCGCGCATTCGATACAACCAAAGACTTTGGCAGGAAGCCTTAAATGCGGCGCAGCAAGGCTTAGCTATTGACCCGGAAGACGTGGAATGCTTAAATTACCACGCCCTCGCCTTGTCGCAGCTAGGACGCGCACAGGAAGCTAAGACAGCCATTGAGGATGCGATCGCTAAAGACCCAGAAAACGCCTCCAGCTATGCTAGTTTAGGCTGGATACTCCTGACGCAGGGAAAAAACCCTAACAAAGCTTCCGAAAGTTTCCGCGAAGCACTGCGACTCAATCCTACATTTGAATGGGCTAGACAGGGAATTGTCGAGGCGATGAAAGCCAAAAATCCCATTTATAGGGTAATGTTGCGATACTTTCTCTTTTGCTCTCGATTAGATAATCGTCCTAGATTGCTCTTCAGTATTGGCTTATATTTTGTCTTCCGCTTATTAGCCGGTGGACTCGCTGTTGCCAACTTAAACCCTTTACTATGGTTAATAGTTATTGCCTACATTTCATTTGTAGTTCTTACCTGGATTGCTGACCCTCTCTTCACCCTATTACTAAGATTTGATAAATTCGGAAGATTAATTCTTTCCGAAGAAGAGATTAACAAATCAAACTTATTTGGCGGATTGTCGCTTTGCATCATAATTGCTGTTGCTGCTTGGTTTACTACAAAAAACCCCAACGTTTTAGCAGCAGCAATCTCTTTAATATGGTTCTTGCTACCAGTCTCGGCGACCTTACAATGTCCGGCGGGAAGCGCGAGAAAGTTTATGACAATTTACACAATTATTTTAGCGATCGCGTGGCTAATGATCTTAGTTTTACAGCTTTTAGAATACCCTAGCATATTAACAACAATTTTCTTTAGCGTTTTCTTCCTGGGAGGGCTGCTTTCCACCTGGGTTGCGAATGCACTAATGGGAGTTAAACAAAACAAATAATTGATTATGACCAAACTTCCGTCAAATCTAAGACAAACCCTGGTAAAACATCTTCCCCGGATAAAGTAGTAGGATTATCCAACACTTCCACATCCTGACCTTGCCTATATATTTCGACCTTCTTATTCTTTCGGTCAATCAACCAACCTAAACGAGCCTGATTTTCCATATATTCCCTCATTTTGGGTCGTAGCGGTTCCATATTGTCATTTTTAGAACGTAGTTCCACAACGAAGTCAGGACACAGAGGGGCGAAGCCTTCTTGTTGCTCTATTGTAAGTGCGTCCCATCTATCTTGACGCACCCAAGCAGCATCAGGAGAACGATCCGCACCGTTAGGAAGGTGAAACCCAGTAGAAGAATTGAACGTCTTACCCAGCTTAGTTTGACGGTTCCACAACCAGAGTTGTCCTTCGATGTCTGAGTTTCTATTTCCTGTGATGCTTCCAGTTGGAAGCATAATAATTAATTCTCCTGTAGCTGAGCGTTCTAGTTGTAAATCTTCGTTAACAACACACAACTCAACGAACTGATCGTGAGTAACCGTGAGTGTTAGTGTTGGCGGGATATTGATTGGAATGGGATGCGCGAGACGAACTTGTGTCATTGTGGTGTCCAAAATATGAAATTTTTAGGTATTGATTTGGGATGGCGATCGCAACCCAGCGGGTTATGCTGCTTAAATTGGGGACTAAAACGTAACTTAGTATTAGGTCGCATAACAGGATATATTGTCATCCCCAACCGATGTTAGATTTTGCGGAAGCCCAGACTACTCCTTTGCCCCCGCAAAATCCAAAATTGTTACGCCCAGCGAATCAATCCCAACTCATAAGGAGTTGACAAATTTTCATGTTTCGGCAGAACGCGCAGAGACAGACCTTGTAAACCACTGGAAGAGAAGAGAATATCAGCAGTGTAAATGCAACAATTCTGTTGATCCTGACCTTGGTGTTCCATCACCACAGGTACACCGTTGACAATTTCCCCATCAGCATCGACAGCACCCTGATAGAGTTGCACCTCGACATCATCTGGAGTTAGAGCGTCCAGATTAATTCGAGCTTTGACACCAACAGTTTGATTAACCAAAACCCCAGCAGGTTCAGAGACATCAACCTCTTCAATTTTGATGTCATACCAATGCTCAAACATCCGCTGCTTCCAAGAAGCTATTTCCTTAGCTGGAGCGTAGTTGTTTGAGGTCATAATCGAGTAGCGATCGCTTGCCGGGAAATATCCCCGTACAGCATAATCGCGCACCATCCGCGAAGTATTGAAAAACGGTAAATTCAAGCGAATCGCATCCTTCATTTTCGCAACCCATTGGCGGGGAATTCCATAACCATCCCGTTCATAGAACAGCGGTACGACTTCCTGTTCCAGCAACTCGTACAGGGCATTTGCCTCCACGTTGTCTTGATAATTCAAGTCGTCGTAGTCTTCCCCGTGACCAATAGGCCAGCCAGTGCGGACATAATCAGCCTCATCCCACCAGCCATCTAATATGCTGAGGTTCGGCGAACCATTCATTGATGCCTTCATCCCACTCGTACCAGAAGCTTCGCGGGGACGGCGGGGCGTATTCAGCCAAACATCACAACCAGCCACCATCAACCGAGCTACATAGATATCGTAATTTGGGATAAACACGACACTGATATTCATCCCTTCCTCCCGGGAGAAATGGATGATATCGCGGATCAGTTCTTTCCCCGGTATATCCTTGGGATGAGCCTTACCAGCAACTACAAACTGCACCCGGCGATTTTTGTTACCCTGCAAAATCTTCTTGATTCGCTCTTTGTCACGGAGAAATAGGCTAGCCCGCTTATAAGTAGCAAACCGTCGCGCAAACCCAATCGTTAACACCGTTGGGTCTAGCACTTCCTGTGCCTGGGCAATTTCGCCGGGAGTTGCACCGCGATCGCGCAACTGTTTCACTAGACGCTCCCGGACAAACACCACCAATTCCGACCGTTGACGCTCGTGATTGCGCCACAACTCTTCATCCGGAATCGACAGCACCCGCTCCCACAAACTATCATCCGCAGGCGCATCAGACCACTGAGGGCCAAGGTAGCGGTCATATAGCTCCTGAGTAGACCTTGCCACACAACTACGGGCGTGTACCCCATTGGTAATCGCGGTAATTGGCACCTCCTCCAGGGGCAAGTCCTTCCAAAGATCCTTAAACATCATCCGCGATACCAACCCGTGCAGCTGGGCGACACCATTAACAAAACTTGATGTCTTCATCGCCAGTGCTGCCATGCTAAAAGGCGACGCCAAATCCCCAGTATTTTCCCGTCCTAAAGCGAGAAATTCTTCTGGCGAAAGCCCGTAACTATGGGCATAGTGTCCCACGTAATACAGAGCCTTGTCTGGGGGGAACAAGTCGAATCCAGCAGAAACTGGTGTATGAGTAGTGAAAACCTGACTAGCTTGCGCTACTTGTTTAGCTTCGGCAAAAGTCAAACCTTCGTCCTGCATCAACATTCGGATGCGTTCCAGAATCAGAAACGCTGAGTGACCTTCATTCAGGTGATAGACGGTGGGTTTATATCCCAAAGCCTTCAGCATCCGGAAACCCCCGATGCCCAGCATCATCTCCTGGTGAATCCGCATATCCAAGTCACCACCATACAACTCGTCGGTGATGTCGTGGTCGTAGGAATTATTTGGCTCAATGTTAGTATCTAGCAGATACAGAGGTACGGTTCCCACTTGTACCCGCCAAACACGAGCATAAACGGTGCGCCCTGGATACTCTACCTCGATCCGCAATTCCGAACCGTCAGGATTGCGCTCCGGGTGCAGGGGCATATTGTAGAAGTCGTTGATCGGGTAGCGTTCCTGCTGCCAGCCATCGGCGTTGAGGTACTGGGCAAAATACCCTTCTTGGTAAAGTAAGCCTACAGCAACCAGCGGCAAGCCTAAGTCACTAGCTGATTTCAGGTGGTCTCCCGCCAGAACGCCTAAGCCTCCGGAGTAGATAGGCAGGCAATCGGTAAGACCAAATTCCGCACAAAAGTAGGCGTAGCACTCTTTCTGGTCAGTTGCGCGATCGCTCCCACTTGACAAGTTTCGGTTTTTGCGATACCAATTTCGCTCTTGCAGGTAGTCGTCTAGCTGCATTGAAGCCCTTTCCATTTGGGCAACAAAGCCTTCATCTTCAGCAACTTCCTTTAATCGGGCTTGGCTGATGGTTCCCAGCATCAGAACTGGGTTGTGACGGCTTGATTCCCACAAGTCCCGGTCTAAGCGCCGAAATAACTCTTTGGTTTCGACGTTCCAATCCCAGTGCAGGTTATAAGCCAGCTTGCGTAGGGGTTCTAGTCTCGGCGGCAGAGAAGGAGAAACATTAAATGTCCGAATCGGCTGCATCGACAAAGCCTCTATAAGTCTGAATAAAGTTATTGTGTACTCAGATCGGCCGAAAGTACGATGTTTTTTATACTCTTTTCGAGGACTGATGATGCTTACAACTTAGAACAAATATTTTTATACCTCTGTTTAGCAACAAGCAGCCGCTTTTAATACAAAATGATGGGATTTCAAGATATCCGAAATTAAATCTTCCATTTCCGTCGGATAGTTAAACCGCGCAAACTCATACTCAATGACTGCACCAAGGCTGTTTAATTCTTCTAAATTTTGGCAGCTTTGGATTGCGGCGATGAGGAGTCGCTGCCAACTTGGAAAAATTCTGTAGCTAAAAAAGCTGCTGCACGTCTTCCCTTTTTCGTTTTCCCAGACTATGCACAACTGATGCGCCATGTGCTTTATCCACTTCACCTGGTTTGCCGGAACCCCCAAAACTTGCCCTGCTTCTGCCTTGGTTATATGCAAGCTGGCACGCTTAAACCATCGGGTTTTAATAAAGCTGTTCCGAGTTGCTTGCTTTGAGCGAGTTCTGCGAGTTCTGCGTGCCATGATGCGTTCCTTAGTTGTGAGTAAATTCTCTATAAATTCTGTCGCCCGAACCTGCCCTATACATATGCCGATAATTCTATTATCTTATCCGCAATTGCGGATAAAGTCCATATTCTCAGCAGCATACAATTGATAAATAAGTGAGGTGACGCTAATTGATTAAGTCTGATACTGGAAGCAAAGGTCGAGTGCAGGAGGACGGTACAGGTCGGTATCGATTCGACCGAATGGGCATCATGCGTGTTGGAGAGATTCTTCGCAAAGCCAGAGAAACAAAAGGCTGGAGTCTCCAAGAGTTGCACAATTACTGCGGTCTACCAGCCAGCTCAGTTAGTGACATTGAGAATGCTTGTGTCACCAAAGTTCAGGCTGATGCCTTGGAAACTTTGCGCGTAGCCCTAGAACCACAAAATCCCGATACAGGTATGACTTATACCCTCGGTGACTTATATGAAATGATGCTGGTTAGGGAAGGAGAAACTAACGGTGCAAAAGGGAAAAGCTAGAGCGATCGCATTTTTTCCCCAGGAAGCGATCGCGTAACTCTGTAAAAAAATCTACTTAACTGGAACCACCAGCATAGTGATATCCTGTCTGCCAACAACCATCACAGGCTCATCAGCTTCAACAGTGGCTTGGCAATCAGGCTCTATAAATCGTGCAGGCCAGAAAGTACCAAGACACTTGACTCGTCCAGGCTGATTAGGAGCGATTGTTTTCTCCACTGTACCCGCGATAGGTTCAGCGAACATCTCAAAATTTTCGGGAGCTAATGAACTGTTCACGATTACCTCCATCTGATTGAGCGACCTGAGCCTTGGAAAACTGAGTGAGAAAGATTTGAGCCAGAGCCGATCGGGTTTTTTCGGAAAAACTTAAGTGTTTAGCTTATCGTTCTCCCACCAGCATCCGATTAGTTTTCAGCCACGAAAAATCTAGACCTGTAGAAACCTAACATCAGCTTAAGTTCCTTAAATTCCGGATAAAGCCCCAAGATTCCCGGATCAGTTGGACGGGAGGAGTCGCCAACAAGGGCGATCGCTTTCTTCAACAAAAGCGACGCCTGGTGAAACTTAATGCACTCCAGAATCGTCAAGAAATTTGAGCAGCCTTGCAGGGCGCTCGACTAAGCACTTGAGGTCTTTGTCAAAAATGAAGCAATATTTCGGTATTATGAGAAAGTTGTCATGCCTTTAAGGTAACAACATTCAGCCTTTCCCGTCTGGAGTAGATATCGGTATGCTGACCCTCAAAATAGTTGTTTATATAGTCGTTGCCTTCTTCGTCCTGCTCTTTATGTTTGGATTTTTGTCCAACGATCCGGCTCGTAACCCGAAACGTCGGGATTTAGAATAAACAGCGATCGCTTAATGCCTCAGGCCAATGTCGGGACAGCAGCCCAATGTGAGGCACGCTGCTCAGAATGCAGTTGAGAATAGGCATTTGTGCTGTCCGCTCGACTCCTGTTGCTAGAAAATGCCCCAACCAGTCCCGCCGCCTGAACCACCTTCAATTGTCAGTACCTCACAGCCAGGGGAATTCGCTCCTCTGGCTGCTTCAACTCCAACTCTTTTCTCGGTTTCCACCAGAACCATGCAAACCGGGGCGGTTGCTGCTCCGACTCCGCCGGAAACTCTACCGCCAGAGTCTTCCTCATCTATATCTATCCCTAAAAGAAGTGCCGTCCTGCTTGGTTCTCCGATTTCAGTGGGCCATTCTGTCGTAGGAGCAAAGCAGCCGCTTGCGAAAAATCCAAATTATGAAAATAAGACACAACCAGTAAAAGAACAGGCAGCGGCTCCTGTTTTGCAAAAGTCCCTGTCCGTATCCCAGCTACCAAGTGTAGAGCAACAGCCAAAAGAGCCGCCGCCAGAGCCAAATCCGGCCCAATCCGAAGATGACAGGCTATCCCCACTCCCACCATCAGAGGGAACTGGGAGAGAATCTGAAGATAGGCTACCCCTAGAATTACCGCCAGAAACTCCGAGAGAATCCGATACACCAGTTTCCCCTTCCCCCTTGGAGGGCGAACCCTGGAGTGAGGAGGAATTGGTACCTGTCTCACCACCACGTAAGACCCAGACACAGCAACCTTCCCCTGTAACTCCTACTACCGGGAGTAATGGTAGTGTCGTGGAATTAACTTCAGACCGTCAGGAGTACGAGGTAGATCGGCAAGTCGTGACCGCAGAAGGCGATGTTTTACTGCGATACCAGGGATCGGTAGTGGATGCCGACCGGGTGCAGCTGAACTTGCCAAATCGGATTGTGGTAGGGGAGGGGAATATAGCCTTGAAGCGGGGCGCTCAAACAATCAGAGGCGATCGCTTAGAATACTTCTTTGCCCAAGATAGCGGTTTTGTCTTAAATGCCAGTGGGGAAATTTATCAGCCCACAGCTGGGACGGATTTTTCTGGGCCATTACCAAATGATACCCGTGCCTTTGCCCGACCGTTAAGCGATCGCATCCTCGCCAACCAACCGTTATCGAATATCAGCAGTCCCGGTGGCTTTGGCGCTGTATTTGGTGCTGGCAGAACTATTCAAAACCAGTCTGCCTTTCAACAGGGAGGCACCCTGAATCGGCTGCGCTTTCAAGCGGATCGAATTGATTTCGACTCCGAAGGCGCGATCGCTAGAAACGTTCGCTTTACCAACGACCCCTTCTCACCGCCAGAGTTAGAGGTACGGGCAGACACAGCTAGATTCAGAAGAATTTCCCCGCTTGTAGATGAAATTACCAGCACTAACTCCCGCCTAGTTTTCGACCAGGGGTTCTCCATTCCCATATTTCAAGATCGTAGATTGATTGACCGAAGGGAGCGCGAACCTGGTATCGTCACCTTCGGGTATGATGATGGCGATCGCGGTGGTGTGTTTGCCGAGCGCACCTTTCAACTTATTTCCACTGACAAGATTTTATTTCGCGTCACACCGCAGTATTTTATCCAGAAAGCAATTACTGAGGGCGACTACATCGATCCATCGGTGTTTGGTGTCCGGTCTAGGCTGGATGCCACCCTGAGTCCCACTACCACTTTGAGGGGGACGGCAGTTTTCACCAGTCTAGATCCCGAAGAGATAGCAGAAGACGAGTTGCGGGCGAGTCTGCGCTTGCGCCAGACCATTGGCACCCGGTACCCCCACACCCTGAACTTAGAATATAGCTATCGCGATCGCCTCTTCAACGGCTCCCTTGGCTTTCAAACCGTCCAGAGTAGTATCGGCGCAGTCCTAACTTCCCCTGTAATTCCTCTAGGAAACACAGGCATCAACCTCAACTATCAAGCAGGCGCTCAGATTATTAACGCCGACACCGACCGCATAGACTTGCTTGACCCGGTGCGGACAAATAACCGCGTCACTCTCAACCGCTACCAAGGTAGTGCGACCCTTAGCCGTGCCTTTACACTGTGGCGGGGTGAAGCCTTACCCGCCACCCCTACCGAAGGATTGCGATATACACCAGTACCAATTGTTCCCTACCTGCAACTGACTACCAGCGCTACTGGCGTATACAGTGGTTACAGCAGTAGCGATACCCAGGCATCCTTGAGTGCGGACATCGGACTACAAGGGCAAATTGGCCATTTTTCTAAGCCTTTCTTAGATTACACCGGGTTTAATATCAGCTTGTCTCAGGTTGCCCGTAATGGCACATCGCCTTTCTTGTTCGACCGTTTAGTTGATACTAAAGTCCTTTACGCTGGCATCACCCAGCAAATTTATGGCCCATTTCGCGCTGGTTTTCAAACAGCCATCAGTTTAGATACTGGTGATAGTATCAGTACCGACTATTTTCTGGAATACAGCCGCCGCACCTACAACGTCATCTTGCGTTATAACCCAGTCCTAGAGTTGGGTTCCATCAGCTTGCGGATTAATGACTTCAACTGGTTAGGTAATCCAGATCCATTCCCTGGTTCTGGTGTCCGTCCAGTTATCCAAGGTGTTCCCGCTACAGACTGAGTGGAATTGCGATCGCAAACTCTGCCCCTTCCCCAATTGATGAAAAACACTGCAACGTCCCGCCATGCTTTTCTGTAACAATTTGGTGGCTAATCGAAAGCCCTAGTCCAGTTCCTTTACCTTGCGGCTTAGTGGTGAAAAATGGGTCAAATAGCCGTTGGCGTACTGACTCAGACATCCCCAATCCATTGTCTTTTATCCGAATCTCCACCTGATGGTTATTGGTTACGAGTGTGCGAATTGTAATCAGATTCGGATGCTGCTCAATTTCAGCATAAGTTTTAAGGGCGTTAGACTCCTCTAGCGCCTCAATCGCATTTGAGAGCAAATTCATAAATACCTGATTGAGTTGTCCGGCGTAGCACTCAACCAAAGGCAAATCTCCATACTCTTTAAGCACCTGAATCGCTGGACGGTCTGATTTAGCTTTCAGGCGGTGCTGCAAAATCATCAGCGTACTTTCTAAACCTTCATGAATATTAACAGCCTTTTTCCCAGCATCATCTGCCCGCGAAAAGTTGCGTAAAGACTGCATAATATCCCGAATGCGGTCAGTACCTAGTTTCATTGAGGAAATCATTTTGGGTAAATCTTCCAGCAAATATTCTAGGTCAATTGCCTCGATTTCTTCGGCAATTTCTGCTGGCGGATTCGGCATATGCTTTTGATATAAATTTACTAAATTCCCCAAGTCTTGAACATACTCTTTAGCATGGTGCAAATTGCCCGCAATGAAACTGACAGGATTGTTGACTTCATGGGCAACACCAGCGACAAATTGGCCCAGAGAGGATATTTTTTCAGTCTGAATTAGTTGAGCTTGCGTTTGCTGAAGTTTTTCTAAAAATTGTTGCAACTGCTGGGACTTCTCTTTTTCCCGCGCATATAGACGGGCATTTTCTAAAGCTATAGCAACTTGCGAAACTAAGACTTTTAAGACTTCTATGCGCTCTTGCGTAAAAGCTCCTACTGCCAAGTTATTTTCCAGGTAAAGAATCCCTTGCACCTGAGATTGATAAATAATTGGTAAACAGAGGATTGATTTTGGTTGATTTTTCTGAATGTAGGGATCTGTGTTGAAAGGCTCTGCTTGAGTCACGTCATTAAAGACGAGATGCTTTTGACTTCTGAAGACGTAGTTTATAATGCAAAGGGGTAAATCCTCACTGGTTTCAAGAGAAATCGATTTTAAAACTGTTACTTCATTGTTTGTAGCAGTTCCAGCAGCTTCGATGAACAGTTGATTATCTTTAACTAGCAGCAGCACTCCTTTTTGAGCAGCAGCATTTTCCAGTAGAATTTTGATTAACTTGCTCTGCAATTTTTCTAAGACAATTTCACTAGCGATCGCTTGCGAAGATTTGATAAAAGTAGCTAAGTCTAAAAAGTTGGTCAAATTGCTACCAGTAGTGGTAGTCGTAGTGATCGTGACATCCAGATCCGGGTTTTCTACAGTACGACTTTGTGCTACAAGAATTGGATGTTTTGATTCTAAGTCTTTGACTTTGGCTATAGCTCCCCAACGGATATAGGCATAGTATGCTTTCGTTATGTATGCCTGATAAATTATTTCTTTCCCTAGAGACTTATACAATTTCCCAGCTAATTCATAAGCCAGTGCTTCTTCTTGAATATAACCATTTTCGGCGGCTCCTTTGATGGCGCGATCGTAGTAATCCATCGCCTGATAATTCTCGCCAATAACCCGGTATTGTTCTGCTTCGACCAGATATAATTTATGTAAAAAATTCATGGGGGCATGATTTGCCCAGTGCTGCATTTTCTCCTGGTTGGCTTCCACTTTGCCCAGTACGCAGTCTTGTTCGGGTTTTGACAGGGAGGCATACATCGCCAACCGGACTAGAGAATCGTAGAAATAGAGGAGAGGAATAACTGGCTGTGCTGTTACACCGCCTAAATAGTTTATTGCTAAAGTTGCATTTTCCAGCGCTAGGGGATATTGCTCAAACAGATAGTGAAGGAGCAGTTTGTGAAAGTGCAGATTGTAAAGCGCCATTACATCGTTTGCTTCTTGATGTTGCGGTAGCGATCGCTCCTCGTCGTAAGCTTCACCGATTAAACGGCACGGATCGACAGAACGCCCCATCAAATTTAGAACTGCCTGCCGTAGCATCTCGCTGTAGTTTAACTGAAGTTCCTGCTTGATTCGGCGGATGGCATTACTATAGGTTGCTAGCTTGGGTTCCAAAGCAGCTAGTTCCTGACCCATCAAGTATAAAGACTGACATTCAAAAAAGTAATTCCAAGCAGTAGATTCTAAATTTCCAGTTTCTAGTCCGCGTTGATGCCCTAGCTGAAAAAGTGATAAAGTTTCCCTTAGATGAAACTTCCAGTGATTTACGAAGAGTGCAACGGAACAAAATACTTTGGTATCGATTGCTTTATCACTAAAGTGTGACAACAAAATTAACGCCAATTTGCCAAATTGGTAGCCAGATTCAATGTCATTGACTATACCGCAAAGGAGAACACCATAAGTAGCATAAGCAACGGCAGACACGGGCGCATTACCGTGAGTGATAGACAAATTAACCTGTGATAATGTGATCAGCGGATACAGCCTAGGAGCGGCTACGTAAGTAGCCGCAGCTATTGTATACAAAATCCGCATAGCTGCTAGCGCGTAAACATCAGTCATTTTGGGCAGATTCATTAAGTCTTCAATGCCCTTTTCTGGGAGTAGGGCAGCCGTTTTGGAGAGTGCCTGACCGATGTCTGCATCTGTAGGTTCTTCGGGAAAGTTCACCCCCAGCAAATTCAGCGCTTGTAGCCCGATTTTAATAGCTTCCAGCAGTTTATTCTGGGCTACATAGGTGAGAATTGTGACTTCATAAACCTTGACTTTATCGAGCTGTTTTTTTGCTTGTTGCAGCACAATCTCAGCGTGTTTTTGCATCTGTTCAAACTCACCGCTGAGGTAAGCTGCTTCTGCTGCTTGCTCATATAATACCAAGGTCAAATCATAAGCATTTTCCCAGCTATCAGCACTTAAAAGTTTTACTCCTGTGTTCAAATACTTGAAAGCAGGTTCATAAGCAGTAGCAGCTTTTGCCTTACGTCCTGCCATTAAATTTAATCGAGCCAATTCATGTTTTTCAGGCTCTTCGGTGAGGGTGTCAATTCCCACATTCAACTGATTAACAATATCAAAAATGTTAGATTCTATTTCTTCAATTGGCGTATTTTGCAAGAGCAATTGACCAATTTTTAGATGGACAGCTTTCTTTTGAGTATTAGGAATCAGGGAATATGCTGCTTGCTGGACGCGGTCGTGCAAGAATTTATAACCAATCCGCGAAGTATCAAAAGTCAAATCAACCGCTTCTAACTGGTTAAAGACTAAGGGAACGCGGTACGCTTCACTCAAAGGAAGTATTAACGCCGCTTGTAAAGCTGGATACAGTTCGCTGGCAGTGACGGACGGTGACTGTTGATTGACAATTGAAAGAACATCCAGGGTAAATCTGTCCCCGACACAAGCGGCTAATTTCAATACTTCTTGTGTTGATTTCGGCAGCTTTTCAATACGACAAGCAATCAGTTCCACTACACTTTTATCGGTGATGCCAATCGCCTGTATCTTTTCAATACTCCACTGCCATTTTCCCGGTGTCACTCCTTTGAAATCAAATTTCAAAAGCTTTTCTTGATATATCGCCTGGAGTAATTGCGTTATAAAAAATGGGTTTCCGGAAGTTTTATTACAAATTAACTCCGCTAGGGGTTTAACTCGTTCCCTATCATTTAAGGTGTCAGCAATTAGCTGAATTACATGAAATAAATCTAACGGCTGCAAAACAATATTATTAACAACTGCGCCTGACTTACGAATTTCTTCTACTGTTTGAATTAAAGAATGAGTGGGGCTAACTTCATTATCCCGATACGCGCCGATGAATAGCAGATATTTGCTATCTGGGTCAGCAATCAGCACTTGCATTAACTTCAATGTGGCTGAATCTGCCCATTGCAAATCATCTAAAAATATCACTAAAGGATGCTCTTTTTGAGCGAAGACGTGAATAAATTCTTTAAAAACTCGATTAAATCTGTTTTGCGATTCGGTTGCCCCAAGTTGTGGCACTTCTGGCTGTTTGCCGATGATTAGTTCTACTTCGGGAATCAAGTCAATAATTACTTGCCCATTTGACTCGACAGCGGTTATAATTTTGCTTTTCCATTTTGACAGTTGGGCAGCACTTTCAGTTAGTAATTGGCGCATCAATGAGCCGAAGGCTTGAATCAATGATGCATAAGGAATATTCCGCTTTAATTGGTCAAATTTACCGGATATAAAATAACCACGTTGTCGGGTGATAGGCTTATTAACTTCATTGACTACGGCAGATTTACCGATGCCAGAGTAACCAGAAACTAGCATCAATTCACTGGTTCCTTCGCTGATGCGATCGCAAGCGGCTAGAAGTAATTTTACCTGAGTTTCTCTGCCGTACAATTTTTGTGGGATGAGCAACTGATTCAAGACATCTCGCCGTCCTGGTATGAAATCAGTAATCTCACCCTTTGTTTTTAACTGGTGAAAACAAATTTCTAAATCTGCTAATAGTCCTGCTGCACTTTGATATCTATCTTCGGCATTTTTTTCCATCAACTTCATCACAATTTCTGAGATGGCCGGGGAAATTTCAGAATTTAATTTGTGGGGAGATTTTGGTTCAGCGGCAATATGGCTGTAAACTATCTCCAATGGGTCGTCACTCAGAAATGGCAATCTCCCGGTGGTCATTTCATACAAGGTGACACCGAGAGAATAAAAGTCTGTGCGATAGTCGAGAGTGCGATTCATTCTCCCAGTTTGTTCGGGAGACATATAAGCAAGGGTGCCTTCGACTGAATTAGGATTATTAATTAGTTGGCTTTCTTTAGTTAGGCGTGAAGCGATGCCGAAGTCGGTAAGTTTAACAATTCCGGTTTGGGAATTAATGATGATGTTACTGGGTTTAATATCTTTATGAATAATCTGATTTTTATGCAGATAGTCTAAGGCTTTAGCGAGTTGGATGCTAATGCTTAAACAGGTACTGAGGTTGAGTCTCTCTATTCGCAGCAGTTGTGCCAGGGAGTTACCACCAAAGTCTTCTAGAAGTAATGCCTGACGATTGTTGAAGGTTTCGAGGCTAAGGACTTTGACGATGCCTGGATGGTCTAAGCTTTGCCGGATTTGATATTCGTGTTTGAGGCGAGTGATGGCTTCGAGGGTGGGATATTCCGCTTTGAGGAGTTTGAGGATCGTTGGCTGTTGGTGAGTTGGTGTCTGCCCGCGATAGATAATCGTTTGGATACCTTCGTGCAGAGTCGATTGGATTTCATATTCGGAGATTGTCTGCATAAAGCCCTAAAAGTTACCTAAGTTATTAATATGCTGGCATCTAGCACTATGCTCAACAATGGGGAAAATACGCGATCGCACGCGCTAACAGTAACCAATTTAAGCAATTTTCGCGGTGATCGCTGCAAGTAATAGGTAGCTAATATCACTTTTTTGGCTGCCCAGTTAAAGAAAACTGGCACAGCGATCGCATCTTTAAATCGCCTGAAACCAATGGTTTGAGGTTTTGGGAAAGAGAATTTTCTGCCTACAGTTAAAAAAACTGTCACGGCGATCGCATTTTTCTATAAACTTTAATTAATAATTATCGCTTATCAAAAATTTTATCTAATCATAGATTAATTTAAAATATTAGTTCAGTTGGAGGCTATAGCAGCTATCCAACCACTTGCCCCACAAAAAGACGCTACAGCTTATGAAGCTAAAAACCCTCAACAGCCGAATGCGGTTGAGGGTTTTTTAGGAAGACAGCCATGTGCGCGAGCTTTGCTAATTACCTGGCTTTCGCTTTTTCTTGAGCTTTTGCTGCCGCTTTTTGGTAGCAGTAACAGCATGGTCAATCGGAAATCCAGCGATGGGTATGACTTGATACTGCCGCTCTTCTTCGAGCTTTTTCAGCTCCGTGTAATCGACCCAATGGATGCAATCAACAGGACAGGTATCAATGGCTTCTTGAACTACCTCTTCTGAATCTCCATCCTGGCGAACTACACGCGATCGCCCATATTCTGGCTCAATATAAAATGTATTCCGGGCAACATGGGCGCAGTGCTTACAACCAATACAAACTATTTCGTCAACATAGACTCCCTTTTGTCGCAGGCTGCCACCCAACTCCGGCTCCAAACCAGAACGTTCCGGTGCATCCCGCCAAATACCACCTAACTCTGGCTCTAGACCAGAACGCTCAGGAGTCTGCTCTATCACAGAGGGTGCTTCCTCAGACATTAGGCACTCCAGCGCTGCACGACTAGGCGGATAGAACCATCTTCATTTTGTTTTTGCTCAGCAACTTGAAAGCCCTGGTTAGCAGATTCTTTGATAACCGTATGGTAAGCGTAACGCTGAGTTATTTTATTAAGAAAACGATCCACAGACCCGACTTGCTGCCAATACTGTAGGTCAGCGACCAGTTCGTATTCTTGACCATTCCAGCTAAAGCCGAGGTCAGAACCATTGTCCTGCTCAATGACAACTTCGGCAGTACGGGTCTGACCGCGATAGCCTCGTACTGTGCTAGGGCCAGATTTCCAGTCAATTCCCAAGTCTGTCAAAGCAGCTTCTAAGGAGGAAAGGTTACGGATTTGAGTTTTGATGTTGCTAAAGTGTGACATGGTGGTTTTTTCAAATGAATAAAGATGGATTAAACAAAAAAATTACCATTCGCTATAGGTGGCTTGGGTTGTCGCCACCGCATTTTGCTCAACAGCTAAGGCAAAAAATTCCGAAGTTGGCTCATTAGTGAGTACCACACCAAGCTGCGCTTCAATAGCGGCAGTCACTTCAGAGCAGGAGGCCCCGATGATTCCCGTGACTTTTTCCTGCACCCGGCCATCCGGATAAATGACAAACTCTAATGATTCCATGCTCATTGCTTTAGAAATCCAAGAAGTTAGGCGGCGGCAATAACCATAATGCTGATGTTGCCGTATAAGACATCTTTCTAGGGACTGACTCAGGGGCATCTCACTAAATTAATGTTGTTCGATTGAATCAAAGCGACGCAAAACGTAACATAACTTAATGATTTGAGTGAATCGTACTTTTATTATTTGTCAGTGTCGCTTAACTTTACATCTCCGTCAAGATAGAGAATTATTTCAAAATCTGGTAAAAAAGCTAACAAGCATCTTGATCCCAGAGCTTGCCAGAGGAATAGCAATAATACTTAGTCAGTGAGACGGGGAATTTAGGAGTTGGTAAGAATAAATCCTCATGGTTGAAATAGGGAAAAAATTTGTTTGTTCTTTATGAACAAATTTCAGGGCTTGTATTGATTTTGGGATTGGGTCAATCAGCCTGGATAATTAAAGTTTGTTCAGTTTCGGTAAGACGCTATGAGTGTTTCCATCAATCCAACTACCTTGCACCCTCACCCCCAGCCCCTCTCTGATCAAGGGAGAGGGGAGGAAAACCCTAACCCTATTCGAGTGGGCGTTCTGGGCTTCGGGGGACTGGGGCAGGCTGCTGCCAGAGTTCTTGCACCAAAACGCGAGATGATTTTGGTGGCGGCTGCTGACCAGAAAGGCTATGCCTACGCTGCCGCTGGGTTAGATCCAGATGCCAGCATTGCGACTTATCAAGCTCAAGGTTCGCTTGGTTATTTAGAGTCAGCAGGCACCCTCAGCAGCCAGAGCATTCAAGATTTAATCGAACAAGTAAACTCCGTGGATGGCTATTTTCTGGCGCTGCCAAATTTACCCAACACCTTTATGGCATCTGTGGCGCAGCAATTTATCCAATCAGGTTGGCGGGGTGTTCTGGTAGATGCTATGAAGCGCACGAGTGCCGTGCAACAGATGTTGGCGCTTTCTGAGGAACTGCAAGCAGCTGGTATTACTTATATGACTGGCTGCGGTGCGACACCGGGCTTGTTGACGGCGGCAGCTGCCTTAGCCGCGCAGAGTTATTCAGAAATCCACAGTGTCAAAATTACGTTTGGGGTAGGAATTGCCAATTGGGAAGCTTACCGGGCGACTATCCGCGAGGATATTGCCCATTTACCAGGTTACGATGTGGAACGCGCCAGAGGGATGAGCGATCGCGAGGTGGAAGCGTTGCTGGATGAAACCAATGGCATCCTGACTCTGGAGAATATGGAACACGCTGATGATGTGATGCTGGAACTGGCGGGAATTGTTGAACGCGATCGCGTCACGGTGGGTGGCGTTGTTGATACCCGCAATCCCAAAAAGCCACTCAGCACCAATGTCCAAGTAACGGGGCGCACCTTTGAGGGCAAAATTTCCACCCATACCTTCACCCTTGGTGATGAAACCAGTATGGCAGCAAATGTTTGCGGCCCTGCCTTCGGTTATCTCAAAGCTGGCGTAGCGTTGCATCGGCGAGGCATCTACGGTTTGTTTACCGCTGCCGAAGTCATGCCGCAATTTGTAAAATAAAAAAGCAAAAAACTAATTGCTAATTGTTTTTTATTACCATTAGCAATTAGCTTTTGTTACTTTTTGCCTTTATGAAGCTGGTGGACTTTTCGGCAAAAAGGTTTCCGATGCCTCCTCTTCAATATCCAACGTTGGTGTCTGGATGACAAAGGGGAGGCTTGCCCCCATTAAGCCCCGCTTAATCCTTTCTGGAGTTTCTTCAAAGACTACGAATAGGGGATAAATCTTTTGCGCCCCCTCGCTGAATATGTGCTTATAGCGGTGAGGCATCACCCACTCATAATCTTTATCTAGCCACACTTGAGTTTGCCGCCAGCGACTCAGCAAGTCGGAAAAGTCTTCTTGGGGACGGTGGATAAAGACAAATATTTCCACCCCCATTTTGATTTTCCACTCTGGATCGCACATCAAAATGGCGACATCAGAGGGTAGGCGAATTGCTTCATCTGTGTGCCTGACAACGCCGATATCTCCCTTTGGTACGCTGTGGCGAATACGTACTATTGGCAGAGGTATAGCGATCGCGCTTTCGTCGGCTCGCCGCATACTAGGAATCATCTCTAGATATGGGCGGTACTGCTTGAGCAATGCGATCGCGCCTGAGTGGTTACTGTACTCCGCCAAACTAGCTTCGTAATGGGATTGTTTAACAGACATATTTTTATTTTCAATTTTATCTCGGAACATTTTTGATTATGTCCCTCAAAAAGCATAAGACAAAAGACACAAAAAATCAGAAATATTGGATTTCAAATAAATATCAAAATCTATTTTACCCTTCATTCTTTCTTTTGCCTTTTGCCTTTTGCCTTTTTATTTAGCCTAGTTTGTCAAACACTGCAAACATCGGCAGATACATGGAAAGCAAAATCACCGCTACCATCCCAGCTAACACCACCATCATAATTGGTTCGAGAATGCTGGTGAGTGCTTTCACAGCTTGCTCTACCTCATCTTCATAGAAGTCTGCCACTTTCATCATCATGGCATCTAACTGACCAGTTTCTTCCCCAATACTAATCATTTGAATTGCTAGAACTGGGAAAACCTGCTCTTTTTGCAAAGCTAAGCTCATCATGCCACCCTGTTGAATTTCCAGCTTAGCTGAATCCACCGCATTCGCAATCACCTGGTTTCCGGCCGTATCTCTAACAATGTCCATACAAGTTAGAATTGGCACCCCAGAACGAGTCAAGGTGCCAAAAATGCGGCAAAAACGAGCGACGCATGATTTTTCATTCAAGTCACCCAACAGCGGCATTTTCAAGAAAAAGCGATCCATAGTCAGACGACCAACGGGTGTCTTGTAGTACCATCTGTAGACTATGGAGAGAATTATCACAGCAGCTATGGGGATGATAATCCTCCAACTTCTAAGAATTCCGCTGATCCACAGCATGAACAAAGTTAGAGCGGGTAATTCGGTTCCCAAATCTTTGAAAATGCCTGCAAAAATAGGGATCAAAAACACCGTCATACAGATAAATACAACAACTGCCAAAAATCCCACCGCCATTGGGTAAGCCATAGCCCCTTTGATTTGGTTTTGCAGTCGCGCCATATCCTCTAGTACCTTGGCTAAGCGGTTGAGTACCTCATCAAGGACACCTCCGACCTCACCAGCTTGTACCATACTGACGTAGAGATTATCGAAGCACTCCGGATGTTTACGCATAGCATCAGAGAGATTGACACCCTGCTGCACCTCAGAGCTAATTTCCACAAGAGCTTTTTTCAGCTTAGGATTGCTGCATTGCTCAGATAAAACGCCCAGACATCTCACAATAGCCACACCCGCATTGACCATAGCGGCAAATTGACGGGAAAAGACGGCTTTGTCCTTGACTGTAACTGAGGCTAAGGAAGTTTTGATGTCTTCCAGGCTTATTTTGCTGATGTCAAAGCTTTTACTTTCTCTAATATTTCCAACAGAAACCCACTTTTCGCGAAAGGCATCACGCGCATTAGCAACGGAGTCGGCAACAATTTTGTCTTTTTTAGCGGCTCCTGTAGAGTCACGCACATCAGCAATGTAGGTAGGCATAGCTCACCTCTGGATGAGAGAAGAAAGGTTAATGAAAGAATGAAAGGCGATCGCATATCGCCTGTTACGGTAGGATGAAGGTCAGAATTGGGAAACATAAAGCTATATGGAAGAATCTGATTAAGAGTTGATTCTTTTTTGTTCTTCCGTTCTTTTTTTAGCCTTCATTCCTCAGCCTTCATCCTTTAATTATCGAGCGCCTGCTTTGGCTCCGGCTGGAGCTGCACCGATGATCCGCTGTAGTTCGTCAGGTTTAGACGATTTGCCCATCGCCGCTTCAAAGGAGATGGAACCGGCTTTAACGTAGTTAGCTAGAGCCTGTTCCATCGTCTGCATCCCCAATTTTGCTCCGGTCTGGATCGCTGAGTAAATTTGAGCGGTTTTGCCTTCTCGAATCAAGTTAGCGATCGCAGGTGTCACAAGCATGATTTCCTGAGCCATCACCCGACCATATTCACCGGCTTTCGGGTTATGTTTAGGCACCAAACATTGGCTGAAGACTGCCAACAATGAACCAGACAACTGAGCGCGGATTTGCGGCTGTTGCTCTGGAGGGAACACGTCCAGTATCCGGTCGATGGTTCCAGCTGCTGAGCTGGTGTGCAACGTACCGAATACCAAGTGACCAGTTTCAGCCGCTGAAACCGCTAGAGCAATCGTCTCCAAGTCCCGCATTTCCCCCACCAGAATAATATCTGGGTCTTCCCGGAGCGCCGCTTTCAAGGCATTAGCAAAGCTCTTGGTATCTTCGCCTTTTTGACGCTGGTGAAACAAGCTCTTGATGTTCGGGAAAACATATTCAATCGGGTCTTCCACTGTTAAGATGTGTTCCGCCCGCGTCCGGTTGATCAAGTCGATCATCGCAGCGAGAGTGGTGGTTTTCCCAGAACCCGTCTGTCCTGTCACCAATACCAATCCCCTCGGTCTGTGAGTCAATTCCCGTACAACATCTGGCAAACCCAGTTGATCAAAGTTAGGAATTTTAGAAGACAAAGCTCTCAGACACGCTGCATAGTAACCTCGTTCTTTGTAAACATTGACTCGGAAGCGAGCTAAACCTTTTACCCCATAGGAGCAATCCAGTTCCCAGTTTTGTTCCAAATCTTTACGCTGCGTGTTGTTCAGCATACTAAAAATCAGTTTCTGGCACTCTTGGGGGGGAAGCGGCTCGGTACCGATAGGGGTCAATTTCCCACTGATGCGGAAGTATACTGGCGCTCCTGCTTGGAGGTGCATATCTGAGCCACCCATTTCGATGAGTTGCTCCATCAAGTCTTCAATCATTAATTCCATTAGGCTGTCTCCTTTGTTTGTTCGTTGCTAATTGCTAATTGCTAGTTTGTTTAGTGCGTTTAGTCTGCAAAGCGAGGTGTCATACAGTAAGGACAATCTAACCACTCTGGTTTTAACTCAGCAGTGCAAGTTTTACACTCAAGACCGCTCTTGCGCTTGGCTTTAAGTTCTGCCTCCAGACCGGCATCAGTAAACGTTACCCGTTCTACTTCTTCGAGAGTGGTATGGCCTTCGCGTACCAGCTGTAAGCTGTATGCCAACAAGGTCTTCATTCCCTGTTCCACAGCCAGTTCTTTGATGCGCTCTGTGGGCGCACCTTGGCTGATTAAGGTTTGCAGCTCCTCGGTCACGCGCATGACTTCATAGACACCTACGCGACCTTTGTAGCCGATACCATTACATTTTTGGCACAAGTTACCTTGGGCTTTGGCTTCCTTAGCTTCATCGGGTGCTAAGGTGTTGGCTTTGTAGAAGGTAATATCTTCAAGGTTAGAAGCCGATAGACCAAATCGCTCCAGTTCAGCTTTGCTTGGGGTATAGGAATCGCGACAATCGCTACAAACGCGCCTCATCAGACGTTGTGCTAAGACTCCAATCAAGGAACCGGATACCATGAATGGCTCGATGCCCATTTCGTCTAAGCGAGCGATCGCACCTGCTGCATCATTGGTGTGTAGCGTTGTCAGTACCAAGTGTCCGGTGAGTGCTGCTTCAATTGCCGTTTTTGCCGTTTCTTTGTCCCGCGTCTCGCCCACCAGAATCACATCCGGGTCTTGTCGCATGAACGCCCGCAAAATCGAAGAAAAGTCCATTCCCTTTTCTCGAATCACCTGCACCTGGGTAATCCCCGGCAAGGCATACTCAATCGGGTCTTCTGCCGTACTGATATTAATTCCCGGATCGTTCCGTTCTGCCAAAACTGAGTACAAGGTGGTAGACTTACCAGACCCAGTTGGCCCTGTCACCAAAATTAAGCCAAAGGGACGGCTTGCCATCTCTCTGACAATATCTAGGGATTCTTGATCGGAAATTAATTTATCCAAACCCAACTGAGTAGCAGAGTTATCCAAAATCCGCAATACTACCTTTTCGCCGTAGCGACTAGGTAAAGTATTCACCCGAAAGTCAACTTTGCGTCCCTCAAACACTCGCCGGATACGACCATCTTGGGGCATCCGGCGCTCGGCAATGTCTAGCTCAGCAATAATTTTGAAGCGGGCAGTGACAGCTGGGATGATTTGTTTGGGCAAGTGATCGAAGGCTTGCTGCAACACCCCATCTTTACGAAAGCGAATGCGTAAGTATTCTTCTTGGGGTTCAACGTGAATGTCTGAAACCTTTTCTTGCAGAGCCTTGAGGAGGATTTTATTGACCAAGTTAATGATCGGTTTATCTTCTGCCTGCTCCTTACTGATGTCACCGTCATCTTCATCAGGTGCATCTTCTAAAACGCCAAAACTCTCAATAACGTCTGAGACATCAGTCTGCTTTTGAAGTCGAGCTGCTTCCTCGTTTTTTACTTTTTCATCTCGATATTGGTTAATCAGATGCAAATAGTCTTCCCGCGTAATCACCATTCGCTGCAACCCAATTCCTTGAGGTCGCAAGATGCGGTTAAGGTCGTCTTGAGCGGCTAGATTATCGGGATCGACCATTGCCACTAGCACAGAGGGCGGCTCGGAGTCGTTTTTAGATAACGGCACCAGTTGATAGCGGCTACAAATATCAATTGGAATCAGGGTTTCAATCAAAGCGCGCAGCTGCCCAGTCGGAATCTGGCTGATTTCCGGATCTAGCGATTCCACACCGTAAAGTATTTTTAGCTCAAACAGCTGTTGTTTCTTGTATTGGCGCAGTAAATCTGGGGGCAAAGCCCGCCCTGTAAGCGATTCTAGGACTTCTGTTAGGGGTCTACCAGACTTCCGGCTTTCGACCATAGCCTGTCGCATCTGGTCGGCATCAACTAAGCCCTGCTGAATCACCTTCATGCCGAAGGGCGAAAATTCGTTGCGGACAGCAAGGGCGCGATTTCGTGGTGAAGATTGAGTCATAGAGGCGCGATCATACCTTATATTACAGATTGTTCCCAAAACGATCAGCAAAATTGCAATTTTTCAGTTAAAACTACTTTGTTGTTGGGCAACCAAGTTGGGGTTGTTCCAGGCAGCAGTATTAAAGACCATACCTTCATCCATTTTGAGCGGTTACGGTGCTTTTATGGGAAAAGTACCGCTTTCAAAGCAGATGGTGCTTTTTAGAGCAGTAAGCGTAATACCTGTAGAAGGGCGCTGTACGTTTAAGATGTAGGACAAGCCGGACGATTTTGATTCCGGGATGGCTTAAATATTGGTGTCAGCACAAACGCTTTTATTTGTCTAGGGATGCAACATTCTCGATGATAGCCAAAAGCCCAGTATTACGAGCAAGATTGTTTTAATATATTATTTTGCAATAAAACCATAGTGGAATGTCTAGATTCTCGTATCTAGTAGCCGCGCTTAGTTAATGGGCATAAGCGGATTCGTTACACTAATGTTACACAAGTCCAGTTTATACTAGCGTATTACGCCCAAATGCCAGCGGAGGGAGTAGGTTGGCTCAATGCCAATAAAAGCGCCCTGATATCGGTTGTATAACTTGTTAGTTTTAGACAAGTAAAGCGATCGCAGTGTCCAAAAGTGTTGGGATGATGCCCTGGAACACTATTCTAGAAAAAGGAGGTTCCTGTCGCACCCCTTTACCAACTATTCCGATCTACTCCGGCTGCTGGCCACTGACCCAGATTCCTTATCATAAGATGGTACGGGCGATAGTCAAGACAGGACTAACAAACAAGCAAGTGTGAGCAGTCTCAAAACTTGGGATGAGAGCCGAATGAACGAGGAAGAAAATCAGCAAGATAACACTTCACTTCGGGTTGATGACCCAATGGTGGTAGAGGGAATGGGGAATGAACCATTATCTGAAACAGGAAACATGAGTGGAGAACTGGATTTAGACGTGCAAGTAGAAGGCGACCAAGTATCTGATGCAGTACCAGAAGCCTCTGCAACATCAAGGGAAGCGGAAGCCGATCAAAACGCACAAGAAGGCGATTCATCTGCTAGTGAGGCATTGAAGCGGCAACTAGAGGCAACCAGAGCGCAACTGGAAGAGCGCACCCAGCAGTGCGAGTCTTTCAAAACGCAGTATATGAGGATTGCGGCAGATTTTGAAAATTTCCGCAAGCGGAACCTCAAAGAAAAAGAAGACTCGGAGGTGCAAGTAAAACGCGCCATGATAACAGAATTACTGCCAGTGGTGGATAATTTTGAAAGGGCGCGATCGCAAATCAAACCCCAAACAGACGGAGAATGGAGCATTCACAAAAGCTACCAAGGGGTATACAAACAGCTGGCAGACGGACTCAAGCGGATTGGAGTATCTCCAATGCGTCCGGAAGGACAAGAGTTTGATCCGAATCTCCACGAAGCGGTGATGCGCGAACCAACTGATGAATATCCAGAAGGAGCCGTGATCGAACAGCTGGTTCGGGGATATTTTATAGGCGATCGCGTCTTGCGCCACGCCCTAGTTAAAGTTGCTGCGGCTCGTGACCCCGTGGTACCCTCAGAGGAAGGCAATCGGTCAGAGCAGGAAAGTTAATGGACTTTGACGCACTGGATCGACGCTTATTGGCATTAGTAATTACAATCAAGTTGATGGAAATCTTGGGCGAAGTCAGAATCGTCCAAGGTAAACAATTTAACGGTTACTCAACAAATCTTCTTGCACACCTTCACTACAGCTAGCTATGGGAAAAGTCATTGGCATCGACCTCGGCACGACCAATAGTTGCGTGGCTGTTTTAGAGGGGGGTCAACCGATCGTCATCTCTAACACAGAAGGTGGAAGAACGACCCCTAGTATGGTGGGATTTGGGAAAGGGGGCGATCGCTTAGTAGGACAACTGGCAAAGCGGCAAGCTGTAACCAATGCGGAAAACACAGTTTACAGCATCAAACGCTTTATCGGTCGCCGCTGGGATGACACCGAAATAGAGCGATCGCGCGTACCCTACACCTGCATTAAAGGTCGGGACGATACCGTTGATGTTCAGATTCGGGGACGCAACTACACCCCTCAGGAAATCTCCGCGATGATCCTGCAAAAACTCAAGCAGGATGCCGAAAACTTTCTGGGCGAACAAGTAGATCAGGCAGTAATCACCGTACCTGCCTACTTTACAGATGCCCAGCGGCAAGCCACAAAAGATGCTGGAACCATTGCCGGTCTGGAAGTTCTACGGATCATCAACGAACCCACAGCAGCTGCACTTGCCTACGGACTGGATAAACAAGATCAAGAACAGCGCATCCTGGTATTTGACTTAGGCGGCGGTACCTTCGACGTTTCCGTTTTGCAACTCGGTGATGGCGTTTTTGAAGTCAAAGCCACAAGCGGTAACAACCATCTAGGCGGAGATGACTTTGACAACTGCATCGTCCTCTGGATGATAGAAAACTTCAAAAAGCAAGAGAAAATTGACCTAGCAACCGATAAAATGGCTCTCCAGCGGCTGCGAGAAGCCGCTGAAAAAGCCAAAATTGAGCTTTCCAACATGGGCAGCACCTCCATAAATTTGCCCTTCATCACCGCCGATGACACCGGGCCAAAACATTTGGAGACGGAACTAAGCCGCGCCCAGTTTGAAGAACTGGTAAATTATCTGGTAGAAGGCACAATTGAGCCAGTTAGTCAAGCAATCAAGGACAGTGGTTTAACGCCAAATGAAATTGACCGCATTATCCTGGTGGGAGGTTCCACCCGGATTCCAGCCGTTCAGGATGCTATCAAGAAGTTTTTTGGTGGCAAAACACCCGATCGCTCAGTCAACCCCGACGAAGCAGTAGCACTGGGAGCAGCAATTCAAGGCGGCGTGTTAAGCGGCGAAGTTGAGGATCTGCTGCTATTAGACGTTGCCCCCCTGAGCTTGGGTATCGAAACTTTGGGAGAAGTGTTCACAAAAATTATTGAACGCAATACCACAATTCCCACCACAAAATCCCAAGTCTTTTCCACCGCCACAGACGGACAAACAAGCGTGGAAATTCACGTCTTGCAGGGCGAACGGGCAATGGCTCGTGACAACAAAAGTTTGGGGAAATTCCTCCTAGCAGGAATTCCCCCTGCCCCCAGAGGCGTACCCCAAATTGAAGTGTCCTTTGAAATCGGCGTTGACGGGATTCTCAAAGTATTAGCTCAAGACAAAGGTACTGGGCGAGAGCAGAGTATCCGAATTACCAATACAGGCGGCTTGAGTGCCACCGAAGTTGAACGGATGCGGCTAGAAGCTGAAACCTTCGCCGAAGACGACCGTCGTCGGGTGCAAGTGGTTGAGTTGAAAAACCAGCTTGATAGCCTGTTCTACAGCTATGAATCAACGTTAAATGACAACGGGGATCTCATTAGCGAGGATTTGAAGACGCAGGTGAATCAAAAGGGTATACAGGCACGAACCGCACTGGCGAATCCCTCGATTAGTGTTGAGGAAATAAAACAGCAAATTGAAGAGTTTCAACAGGCGCTGTTTGCTATTGGGGCTGCTGTTTACCAAAAAGCTAACAACGGACGCGAGTCAGTGGAGGATTACGAGAGTGTAGAAGGTGGTATACCCTCATTCCAAAACACGCCTGACGGCACAATAAACGAAGAAGACGATTTCATCAATTTTGATGATGACAATACTGTAACTGCCGACTACGAGGCAGTTGACTAAAAGAGTTAGGAGTTAAGGGCTAGGAATTAATAACTCCTAACTCCTAATTCCTAACTCCTAACTTTCATCAACCCCTATCCCCAACCAAGCAGCGTTCTATGGCCCGCGACTACTATGAAATTCTCGGGGTTTCCCGTGACACAGATAAAGAAGAAATTAAGCGTGCCTACCGCCGTCTGGCTCGAAAGTATCACCCAGACGTAAATAAAGAGCCAGGGGCGGAAGAACGCTTTAAAGAAATTAACCGAGCCTACGAAGTCCTTTCGGAACCAGAGACACGCGCCCGCTACGATCGCTTTGGTGAGGCAGGAGTAGCTTCTGGTGTCGGTGCAGGCCCAGATTTAGGCGATATGGGCAACTTTGCCGATATCTTTGAAAGCTTCTTCAGCGGTTTTGCTGGCGGGATGGGTCAGACAGCGACCAGGAAACGCAGCGGCCCAGTTCGCGGTGACGACTTGCGGTTGGATCTGAAATTGGAATTCCGGGAAGCTGTATTTGGGGGGGAAAAAGAAATTCGGATTCCCCATTTGGAAACCTGTAATGTCTGCAATGGTGTTGGTGCTAAACCGGGAACGCGAGCCAAAACTTGTCCAACGTGCACAGGTTCCGGTCAAGTGCGCCGCGCTACCAGGACACCTTTCGGTAGCTTTACTCAAGTTTCTGTGTGTCCCAGCTGTAACGGCGAGGGGCAGGTGATTGAGGAAAAGTGTGAAGGATGTGGTGGCAACGGCAGAAAACAGGAAACTAAGAAGCTGAAAATTACTATCCCTCCTGGGGTAGATAATGGAACTCGCTTGCGGGTTTCTAAAGAAGGAGACGCTGGTTTGCGCGGTGGCCCTCCGGGAGATTTGTACGTTTATTTGTTTGTCGAGGAAGACGCAGAGTTTCAGCGCGATGGGATTAACGTCCTGTCAGAAATTAAGATTAGCTACTTGCAGGCGATTTTAGGTTGTCGTCTGGAAGTTAATACAGTTGATGGGCCAGTAGAATTGACGATTCCGTCTGGAACTCAGCCGAATACGGTGCAGACGCTGGAAAACCACGGTGTGCCTAAGTTAGGAAACCCGGTGAGTCGGGGCGATCAACTGATTACTGTGGGAATTGATATTCCGACTCGGATTACGGCTGAGGAAAGGGAACTGCTGGAGAAATTAGCTAAAATAAAAGGCGATCGCACTGGCAAAGGAGGGATAGAAGGATTCTTGGGAGGATTCTTCAAGGGATGAACAATCCAACAGCTTCGCTAGGTCTGCCAGACGAAGAGATGGATTTGCGTGGGACACCTTGCCCGATTAATTTTGTCCGCACTAAACTACGTTTGGAAAAAATGGCACCGGGAGCCTTGTTAGAAGTGTGGCTAGATCCAGGGGAACCGATAGAGCAAGTTCCTGATAGTTTAGCAATGGCAGGCTACACGGTAGAGCAAGTTGAAGACCGTGCTGGCTTTTTTGCGCTGAAGGTGCGTCGTCCTCATGAGTTATGAGTTATGAGTTATGAGTTCTGAGTTAGAAGAACCACTCAGCACTCAAAACTCAGCACTCAGCACTGTGTTGGGTACTGTGCTGGCTGTGCAGGCAAATTTCTATCAGGTGAGGTTGGAGGAGAGTCGGGACGCGATTCAGGAATTGCTGTGTACTAGGCGATCGCGTCTGAAAAAAATTGGTCAGAAGGTAATGGTGGGCGATCGCGTAATCGTTGAGGAACCAGATTGGGCTGGCGGACGAGGCGCAATATCGCAAGTTTTGCCCCGCCAAACGGAACTGGATCGTCCCCCAATTGCCAATGCTAATCAAATTCTGCTGGTCTTTGCTTTGGCAGATCCACCGCTAGATCCCTACCAACTTAGTAAATTTCTGGTGAAGGCAGAATCTACTGATTTGGATGTCTGTCTTTGTCTCAATAAAAGCGATTTAGTCTCAGAGGAGCAAGTCCAGCAGTGGCGCGATCGCTTGCACGGATGGGGCTACCAACCCATCTTTATCAGCGTCCATACTCGCATGGGGATGGACGAACTGCAAGCCCAGCTCAATGACAAAATTACCGTCTTTGCTGGACTTTCTGGAGTTGGAAAGTCTAGTATTGTAAACTATTTTATTGAAGATGTCAATTTAAGAGTGGCGGAAGTTTCTGGGAAACTCAGCCGGGGTCGTCACACGACGCGACACGTAGAACTGTTTGAACTGCCGACTGGTGGACTGCTGGCCGATACTCCAGGCTTCAATCAGCCAGACTTGGACTGTGTGCCTGAGGAGTTAGTCGAGTATTTTCCCGAAGCGCAGAAGCGGCTAGAAGTGGGAAGATGTCAATTTAGCGACTGTCTGCATCGCGATGAGCCAAATTGTGCAGTTAGGGGAGATTGGGAGCGTTACGAGCATTATCTAGGTTTTTTGGAAGATGCGATCGCTCGCAGCGAACATCTCCACCAACAATCCGATCCCGATGCCGCGATGAAGGAGAAAACCAAAGGCAAAGGGCAAAACCAATACGAACCCAGGCTGAACACTAAAAAATATCGTCGTCCTTCCCGTCGCACTCAACAACAAGCGCTACAAGAATTTTATCAAGACCCGGATAATTGACGTGAGCGATCGTTAGGACACCCAACTTGACAGGGATTTAAGAGTTTTCCGTCCCATTACCGCGTCTGTTAAAGACTGGTTAAATATGTTTCAATCCCTGATAGGGATTTAGGAGTTTTCCGGCCAACCCAGCGCACACTCAGATTTAAAGTGGGTACGGTTTCAATCCCTGATAGGGATTTAGGAGTTTTCCGGCTCGTGCATGAGCGATCGCCGTGTTGTTCACCAGCGTTTCAATCCCTGATAGGGATTTAGGAGTTTTCCGGCAGAGTTGATGGAGGTGTGCGAAAGCTTGTACTCGTTTCAATCCCTGATAGGGATTTAGGAGTTTTCCGGCAACGCGATGCGGCAGGAAGCCGCAGCATCGGAGGAGTTTCAATCCCTGATAGGGATTTAGGAGTTTTCCGGCGGACGTATCCAAAATAGGGGGCATACTCAGACTTGTTTCAATCCCTGATAGGGATTTAGGAGTTTTCCGGCAGCAAAACTTAAGAGATGTCCAATCCTTGCCTTTGTTTCAATCCCTGATAGGGATTTAGGAGTTTTCCGGCAAGTGAAGTTACCGCTTGCAATAATGGGCGCGTCTGTTTCAATCCCTGATAGGGATTTAGGAGTTTTCCGGCTAATTATGAAAATACTGGGCTTTCTTTTACTCAGTTTCAATCCCTGATAGGGATTTAGGAGTTTTCCGGCTTGTACGGTTCAAGAATGCGGCGTTATGGTTGTGTTTCAATCCCTGATAGGGATTTAGGAGTTTTCCGGCATTACTTTTTGAGATCCGCCGTAGGGTCTTTGATGTTTCAATCCCTGATAGGGATTTAGGAGTTTTCCGGCCTTGGAGCAAATACGCGATCGCCTCGAAGAACTCCGAGTTTCAATCCCTGATAGGGATTTAGGAGTTTTCCGGCTTGCAATAGTCTTCGTCGAGCGACACAGTTCTATGTTTCAATCCCTGATAGGGATTTAGGAGTTTTCCGGCGCAAGCCTCACAGCTATCAACTAGCGAGTGATTACGTTTCAATCCCTGATAGGGATTTAGGAGTTTTCCGGCTTGTGACTTTCTTTGATGGCATAAATGATTATGTTCAGTTTCAATCCCTGATAGGGATTTAGGAGTTTTCCGGCACTCCCCTTGACCTTCACTCAGACATGAACCTGGGTTTCAATCCCTGATAGGGATTTAGGAGTTTTCCGGCTAGTGTTTTCTCCCTTCTGTACTCTGCCCACAAGTTTCAATCCCTGATAGGGATTTAGGAGTTTTCCGGCGAGATAGTAAGCTTACCTCTTAGTCTTCTAGCTGTTTCAATCCCTGATAGGGATTTAGGAGTTTTCCGGCCGATCGCGGGAATTGTAGACCGGATTGATGGGGTTTCAATCCCTGATAGGGATTTAGGAGTTTTCCGGCTCAGTTTTTTCTTTGAAGCTCTCCCAATCTTCCTGATTGTTTCAATCCCTGATAGGGATTTAGGAGTTTTCCGGCTAAGTTTGTCAAGCTATTAGAGTCCACCAAGCTCGTTTCAATCCCTGATAGGGATTTAGGAGTTTTCCGGCGTTAAATCCCGCATCGCCGCCTCTAGCTTGGCTTTGCGGTTTCAATCCCTGATAGGGATTTAGGAGTTTTCCGGCCAGAGGAAGAGTGGGCATATATTTCTGCTCACCCTGTTTCAATCCCTGATAGGGATTTAGGAGTTTTCCGGCCAAGGCGTACCCAAAATTCGATTAGGTAAGCGTCTGTTTCAATCCCTGATAGGGATTTAGGAGTTTTCCGGCTAAAGGGCGTACCACTTCAAACAGTTTCCCGAAGTTTCAATCCCTGATAGGGATTTAGGAGTTTTCCGGCTTAGTTTCGGGATACCAGCCACCTTCTAAGCATCTGTTTCAATCCCTGATAGGGATTTAGGAGTTTTCCGGCTGTATTGAGTACCTTACATCCGAGTATGTAAGCGTTTCAATCCCTGATAGGGATTTAGGAGTTTTCCGGCCTTCCCATGTATGAAGAAGATCAGATCACCTCTAGTTTCAATCCCTGATAGGGATTTAGGAGTTTTCCGGCTATCCTATAATGTCTGCCAGATGCTTAGAGGGCAGTTTCAATCCCTGATAGGGATTTAGGAGTTTTCCGGCTTGATCCAGAGTATCTAGGTGTAAGTGTTGTAAGTTTCAATCCCTGATAGGGATTTAGGAGTTTTCCGGCGGTATCAAGCCTCTCTACTATCGCTCTGAATGTGCGTTTCAATCCCTGATAGGGATTTAGGAGTTTTCCGGCGCAGCCAAGTTCCACCATTTCTACCTGGCTTTTGCTCGTTTCAATCCCTGATAGGGATTTAGGAGTTTTCCGGCTCTTCCTCTTCCCCCCCCTCCCTTCTTTCTTCAAAGTTTCAATCCCTGATAGGGATTTAGGAGTTTTCCGGCAAATCTAATCTGCATATAACTTAAAGCGAGGCTGTTTCAATCCCTGATAGGGATTTAGGAGTTTTCCGGCGGTTTCGGCTTCTTTCTTGGTTGCAAATCCTCCTGTTTCAATCCCTGATAGGGATTTAGGAGTTTTCCGGCCGCGTAAGCCATTGCAGCATAATCATTATTATCGTTTCAATCCCTGATAGGGATTTAGGAGTTTTCCGGCCCGATGCCAATTGCGTCACGTTCCTGGTCTTTGTTTCAATCCCTGATAGGGATTTAGGAGTTTTCCGGCACCTTGTCTCTGCTGGCTACTCTGATGGCTGCCAACGTTTCAATCCCTGATAGGGATTTAGGAGTTTTCCGGCGCTGAAGGTGTGCGGATCAGCTGCAACAACAAGCGTTTCAATCCCTGATAGGGATTTAGGAGTTTTCCGGCTCGGTGTCAAAGGTATCCGTCGCCTAAAAGATGGTTTCAATCCCTGATAGGGATTTAGGAGTTTTCCGGCACGAATGTATTTCTGTATGTAAGATCCCTTAAGTTTCAATCCCTGATAGGGATTTAGGAGTTTTCCGGCATATGTGTATGCCCACTAACACTCACATATTGCGTTTCAATCCCTGATAGGGATTTAGGAGTTTTCCGGCTGAAATAGTTATGCAGAATCTATGCTTTTTCATGTTGTTTCAATCCCTGATAGGGATTTAGGAGTTTTCCGGCAAGAATGTAGAGATCACCATAGGTGTGGATGGTAGTTTCAATCCCTGATAGGGATTTAGGAGTTTTCCGGCTCAAGATATCTGGTGATCGTATCATTGACGTTGTTTCAATCCCTGATAGGGATTTAGGAGTTTTCCGGCGGCTGGCAGTCCTTTGTTCATCTCAGGGGCTAATGATGTTTCAATCCCTGATAGGGATTTAGGAGTTTTCCGGCTTTCGCTCATGTATCTATAGTAAAGCACTTTATGTTTCAATCCCTGATAGGGATTTAGGAGTTTTCCGGCCTTTTTCCTCTTGAGTCTTAGTTCTGTCAGCTTTGTTTCAATCCCTGATAGGGATTTAGGAGTTTTCCGGCTCAGAGTCGATTTTAATGTCATATCTATACACGGTTTCAATCCCTGATAGGGATTTAGGAGTTTTCCGGCACACCAATACACCTATGTATTGCCGAAAAATTGGGTTTCAATCCCTGATAGGGATTTAGGAGTTTTCCGGCTCGCGTCCATAACAAGAGCCTCGGAAATATCCGAGTTTCAATCCCTGATAGGGATTTAGGAGTTTTCCGGCTAAATCTGTTTTTAATTTTGAGTACGTCTTAGTAGTTTCAATCCCTGATAGGGATTTAGGAGTTTTCCGGCTGTAGGTATTAAATGATATTCAGGAACATCTACGTGTTTCAATCCCTGATAGGGATTTAGGAGTTTTCCGGCGCTGTACCACCAGGAGTTGTTGAACTAAGAAAATATCTACGTGTTTCAATCCCTGATAGGGATTTAGGAGTTTTCCGGCAGCCGCATCACAAAAGCTTGATGCTTGGCTTGGAGTTTCAATCCCTGATAGGGATTTAGGAGTTTTCCGGCGGGATTTAGTGAACGTCTGTCCCAAGTAAGAATGTTTCAATCCCTGATAGGGATTTAGGAGTTTTCCGGCTCTTCAGGATCAGATTCTCTTAAATATTCCCTAAGGTTTCAATCCCTGATAGGGATTTAGGAGTTTTCCGGCTCTGTTGTCAGGAGATTCCTCATAATTATAGTAGTTTCAATCCCTGATAGGGATTTAGGAGTTTTCCGGCTCGTGGTGGCAATTGAGACTGGGCTGGGCTGGTGTTTCAATCCCTGATAGGGATTTAGGAGTTTTCCGGCTGACTCATCGCCCCAGTGTTGGTCAGGTGGGTTTCGTTTCAATCCCTGATAGGGATTTAGGAGTTTTCCGGCTGCACTCGTTCAATTTCGGCGGCGAAGTTTTTGTTTCAATCCCTGATAGGGATTTAGGAGTTTTCCGGCGGGATGGATAAAAGCTCTTGAAGTTACTGCTGTGTACGTTTCAATCCCTGATAGGGATTTAGGAGTTTTCCGGCGTTTCCTTGAACTCTTCGTGGCGGTACATCATGCGGTTTCAATCCCTGATAGGGATTTAGGAGTTTTCCGGCCGTGGATGAGTTGATGGGACGGTACAAGCAATTTGTTTCAATCCCTGATAGGGATTTAGGAGTTTTCCGGCTCGAATTCATGTAGATGGGAGCGTTGGTAATGTTTCAATCCCTGATAGGGATTTAGGAGTTTTCCGGCCTGTGGCAGTTATCTTCTTCGGTCAGGTAGTTCGCGTTTCAATCCCTGATAGGGATTTAGGAGTTTTCCGGCCATCTGGTGCGATCGCTTAAGAAGAAGGTTGTAGGTTTCAATCCCTGATAGGGATTTAGGAGTTTTCCGGCTTAACGTCAGACTCAATCTCTTCCCTTTTTTCATCGTTTCAATCCCTGATAGGGATTTAGGAGTTTTCCGGCGCGACAGATTGGTTGTTTTGGGCAAGGCAAGGTTAGTTTCAATCCCTGATAGGGATTTAGGAGTTTTCCGGCGGTTTACGGAGTCAACGGCACCGCCCGCAACAAGTTTCAATCCCTGATAGGGATTTAGGAGTTTTCCGGCCCCCTCCCCTCGCGTCACTGAGTCCGCCGCAACCCTAGGTTTCAATCCCTGATAGGGATTTAGGAGTTTTCCGGCTGTTGACATCAGCACCGGAACTTTCACAATCCCTGGTTTCAATCCCTGATAGGGATTTAGGAGTTTTCCGGCTTGTTGATGGGTTCGAGCCAGCGGGCCTCCCGCCGTTTCAATCCCTGATAGGGATTTAGGAGTTTTCCGGCCTTCTGAATATCTTAATTTGGTGGCAAACATTGCATGTTTCAATCCCTGATAGGGATTTAGGAGTTTTCCGGCTTTTCGGCAATGGCGAATTGATGGAACTTGGCAACATTGCATGTTTCAATCCCTGATAGGGATTTAGGAGTTTTCCGGCTGGTTGCGAGTGGTGGACGGTGAATTGTCCTTGTTTCAATCCCTGATAGGGATTTAGGAGTTTTCCGGCTCAACGGATGCGCTTTCGCGTACCACCTGTTGACCGTTTCAATCCCTGATAGGGATTTAGGAGTTTTCCGGCACTCTCGGCAGCGATTAGAGGTGCGCCGATTAACTGTTTCAATCCCTGATAGGGATTTAGGAGTTTTCCGGCAAGAGCCTTTTTGTGTTGGAAGGGAAATCTATTTGTTTCAATCCCTGATAGGGATTTAGGAGTTTTCCGGCTAGGGATTTTTCGCATTGTCTCACCGGGGTTCCAGGTTTCAATCCCTGATAGGGATTTAGGAGTTTTCCGGCCCTTACTTTGTAATAATCCGTCTGGTAAGCGCACGTTTCAATCCCTGATAGGGATTTAGGAGTTTTCCGGCTAGAAACTGCGGGCGCTCAGGTTTTTGAGGAGCAGATTACCGTTTCAATCCCTGATAGGGATTTAGGAGTTTTCCGGCTTGAGTTCCGGACACCAACACCGACGACAGCACCGGGTTTCAATCCCTGATAGGGATTTAGGAGTTTTCCGGCGAGTAAAACTGGCGGCAGAATATTTAGTGCTGCGTTTCAATCCCTGATAGGGATTTAGGAGTTTTCCGGCTTACGGTGGGCTGATGTCGATTGGGACACAGCACATTTGGTTTCAATCCCTGATAGGGATTTAGGAGTTTTCCGGCCCGATGCTTCTATTGAAGCCTGGGAACGGGAAGTTTCAATCCCTGATAGGGATTTAGGAGTTTTCCGGCTGAGCGCGTATTTGCGTGCAGAATTAGCTAATAAGTTTCAATCCCTGATAGGGATTTAGGAGTTTTCCGGCTATTACCGAGGTTGAGTTGGGTTGGGTTGACGTCGTTGTTTCAATCCCTGATAGGGATTTAGGAGTTTTCCGGCGCCACTCTCAGCATCTGTCTGCACACCCTGAATCCTTGTTTCAATCCCTGATAGGGATTTAGGAGTTTTCCGGCAGGGTTGCGATCGCCTCGCGCTTCTCAAGCTTCGCGTTTCAATCCCTGATAGGGATTTAGGAGTTTTCCGGCGTTTCTCCCAGGTAGCGACGCTGATTTTGCCCTGGTTTCAATCCCTGATAGGGATTTAGGAGTTTTCCGGCGCCATTTCCGCCGTCATAATTTTTTATATCTAATGTTTCAATCCCTGATAGGGATTTAGGAGTTTTCCGGCTGCTGATATCTGAAAGGCTTACTGTATGTAGTTTTCGAGGTGCAATTGCGTCAACCTGTGGAATCTTATCATCCTGGCGCGGATTAGGCAAGAGTCTCATTTAGTGAAAACGTGTGAAAAGCTTGGTACGACAGCAATACAGCAGATGCGTCAACCGTAAAATTAGATTGCATCAGTTAAATCCTTACACACAGAAGGATTCAGCGATTTTTTAGCTTTGGTGAATTTCAACACCTACAGGTTGACGCATTGAACTAAAAATCGCCTCTATGATTGACGCTTGGCTACCCAATCGCGGCGCTGTGCTTCATTGCCACCCAAATCGACACTACCAGCGATCGCATCCTCCTGAATTTTCCCATCAAACTGCATCGTTACCTCAGTTCCATTCACCGACTCGACGGTCTTGAAGCTGAGACGGTCGCCTGTTAACTTGGCATCAGTCAACTTGATTACGCGATCGCCTATACTTAGGGTTCCCTTGACGCGCTGGAACTCTTGGCTTAATTGCAGCTTGTAACGTTCTTCACCAGAAGCAGTTTGCATATTCCATTCCCAAGTTCCCGATACCTGTGCTGGAACCACCCAGTAGTAAACCAGGTGCGGACGCGAACCTACCTGCACCAGTTCAGTTTGATCCGGTTTCCATTCCCTCATATCGAACTGGTGGGAGACAAGGCGCGTCCCCGGTTTGAGTTGAAGTAGAGTAGGTCGCAGCTGTAAATTAACTTTAGGCAACAGGTAAAGTGTGATTACTGTTGCTGGGGTGAGGTCAGTTTTGAACAAATCTTGCTCAATAAACCTGACGCGATCTCTTACACCCGCCGATATAGCATTTTCCCTACTCTCCACAACTAGCCGTGTGTTAAGCTCTACACCAACACCCTTCGCGCCGAGTTTCGCCGCTTCGATAACCAGTCTTCCATCGCCAGAACCGAGATCGTAGACGACATCATCTTTGGTAACACTCGCCAGTTGCAACATTTTTGTTACCACCTCTTTAGGCGTTGGCACATAAGGCACATCTTTCTGTGCTAGAACCTCCTCAGACAGTGGTGCAGGTTCAGCTTGCGAGACGGGTGCCAATTGACCCTCTCTCCAGATGAAGACGCTGCTAACACCCACACACAACACCAAAAAGCCAAAGATTCGCTTCAAACGCATAGCAAGTGATGACCTTTGTGAATGCGACACTTCTCCTTATCTTCCCAGATGCGATCGCTTGTGAACACTTGGATTCCTACTCCCAAAGATTTCCTCAGATGACGCAAGCGTTGGCGAAAGAATCATTAACTTGTTTAAGGTAGTATTTAACGGGTTTCTAATCTGGGTTGATAAATCCCCTTGTACCCACGAACCAAAATGCAATGGGATTGAAATGCACACGCTAACGCAGCAGCAGCACAACCGTCTGGAACAACCCCACCACAAACCCCAAAATGCCGCCTAAATTGACAATAGCTTGCAACTCATTTTTCACAATTCCTTGAATTGATGTTTCCAGTTCTGCCGCAGATGTCGCCTTCACTCGGTCAATAATTACCTGATCGATATTCAAAATGGGAATTACTTGAGCGACAATATCTTCTAAATCTCGCTCCAAATAACGCTCTAAAACCAAAGCCAATTCTTTGCTGACCACTCCCAAAGAATTAGTTATAGCCGCAGAAGTTCGCAACCGATTAAGCAGCAACGAGGCAATATTTTCCCAGTCTAAAGATTGACTCAATCCCTGCATTAATTCAGTGCCACGCTCTTGAACATATTGGCGCACACCATCGCGTAGAGTTTTACGCAGCTGTCGCACTGTTGAAACTGGCAAATTTTGTAAAGAGAGATTTTGCAGCCATTCTTGCAAGCGTTGTCGAATCGCTAAAGAAACTATTAACTCCGCAAGACGTGCATTACTCGCCTCTTTTTCATCCAGGCAAAACGTCCGCAAGCGGGTTAGTGTATTGCGAAGACCAAACAAATTCGCCACTACCCAGTAAGTTCCACTGGCCTTTTCTCGAAAGCCTTCATCAATAATTTGAATATTGCGATCTGTCAAGAAATCTACTATAGTTTGCCGCAAAACATCTGGTGGTAGTACCACCTGCAATATCCAATCAGAAAGCTTTTTAGCTTGGTCTTCACTAAGCTGAAAATCCAGTAAAATCTGGTCAAAAATTTGGTTTAATTGAGCTTCCAGAAAATCTTCGCGACGAGCTAAAACTTTGATAATGCGGGGTAAGGACTGACCGAGCAAATCTCGAAGAATTCCAGCTAGAACTTTGCTGGTTTTCTGCGATTTATCGGGTTTAATTTGCTCTAGTGCCAGTTTGAGCAACCAGAGAATTGCCGATTGGACGCGCTCTGTATGCAACAGCCGCCGCGCCAGGTTTTGCAGTTCTTGTGGTGTCAGCAGCGACCCCATAATTGTGGCAGAAACCCGATTAGCTAGGCGCTCTTGATTTCGGGGAATCAAGCCGGGAGTGAAAGGTACGCGCCGCCCTCCTATGTAAAGAGTTCGATAGGGGCGGAATAACATTTTAATAGCAATATCGTTGGTGAAATAGCCAATAATTGCACCAACTATGGGGGGGCTGACGTAAAGCCAGAAGTTAGACCAATTCAAGGTAACGATCCAGTTAGACAGGGCTTAGGGGTAGGGGAGTGAGTAGGCGAGGAGTTTTATTAACTCTAATTCACGCCGAGTGCAACTTTCAGTCTTTGTCTCACCTCTTTTAAAAGGCGGCTAGGCAGGATATTGTCGCTTATGTCTAGCGTTTCGATCCCTCTAACCCTCTTTACAAGCGGCTGCTCAGAAAAAGCTGCATATCGCGCTAATTTATAACGCTTAACTCTTAACTCTCCACTCCCCCTAATTCCCATATTAGGCTTTGGCTACGACTAAAACGCCCATCATCCCACTAGCAATTTGATAGTGAGTAGCTTTGTCAAATCCAGCTTGACGGGCTAAATGAACTTGTTCGCTGCCTATGGGAAATTTATCTAGGCTGGGACTAATGTAGGCGTATTCTTCGGTCAATCCTAGTTCTTTGGCATTTGGGACGACGATGTTATCCAGATACCACTGCTGAAAGCTTCGCAGTAGGGGACTGCTGGGGCGATGGAAGTCTAACATAGCGGCTTTGGCACCAGGCTTGAGGACGCGGTGCAGCTCTTGGAGACACCGGGGAATATTAGTGACGTTGCGGAGTCCGTAGCCCATTGTGGCGCAGTCGAAGTGGCTGTCGGGAAAGGGGAGATTTAGTGCGTCTGCTTCGATCCAGGTGATGGGTAGAGGCGGGTGTTGATTTTGGGAGCGTTGGCGAGCGATCGCTAACTGCTCTGATGAAAAATCTACCCCAAAAACTTGCCCAGTTTCTCCGACGCGCTGCGCCACCAGCTGGGCTAGATCGCCACTGCCACAGCATACATCCAAGCAAACATCACCGATACTTAAATCAATCCACTTCACCGTCATCAGCTTCCAGACGCGATGCTGCCCTAAACTCAAGCGATCGTTAAGCTGGTCGTAAACTGGGGCGATGCGGTCAAATATGGCTTGAATTTGCTTTTGGTCAGTAGTCATTAGTCTGTTGCTAATTGCTAATTGTTTAAAAGCCATTAGCCATTAGCCAATGACTAATGACCAATGACTACTTATGGTATCGGGTACTGGTGAGGACTAGACCAACTTGCTGCGCCGATAAGTGAATTAGTTTCAGCTCATCTTCTCGCAATTTGCAGGGACGTTTCCACTGAAGTGATAGTACCGCCAGCACTTCACCCCGATAGACGATAGGGATAACTAGATGCGCCTGAAGACCTGAAGCTTGGTATTGGTCAATACCCGCTGGAACGGTATTTCCCGGAGCATTCACCCAAGCCTGAACTTGTCGGGATGCGATCGCCTCCTCTACTCTGGGGTCTAAAGAGAGCCAGTTTTCTGTGTCAAGAGCGGAACTGTAAATTCCTTGAGCCGCAGTCAGCGCCTCACCCTCCACCAGCTGCAAAATGCAGCCATCTGCCCAAAAGCTTTTACCAAAAGCATCAGCAATTGGCTCTAGCGTCGCTTCTAAGCTGGGGGATTCCTGTGCTACCTGCACAATGGTTGCTAGAAGTGCTGTTTGCGCCTGAGCGCGATGCAGTTCCTCTGTGCGTTGCTTCAACAAATCGTAAGTATCTGCTGCCCTTTGCACCACGGCTTTGAGTTCATTGGGGTCCCAAGGCTTCGTGATGTACTTGTAAACTTGTCCAGAGTTAATCGCTTCTACCAAATCCTCAACGTCTGTAAAACCCGTGAGGATGATTCGCACCGTATCTGGGAACTTGGGAACTGTTCTGCTCAAAAATTCGGTTCCCTTCATTTCTGGCATCCGTTGGTCAGAGATAATTACGGCAACTTCCCCTTCTGCTGACAAAACTTCCAGGGCGTGAATACCGCTTTCGGCTCTCAGAACGTTGAAATCTCGGCGGAAAGTGCGGTAGAGCAGATCGAGATTATCTGGCTCATCGTCTACCACCAACATCTTAGGCTTTTTTGGTCGCTCTAGACTCATTAACTGACGGCTGATAGTATCAAGATCCGTAATAGCATTGTCCATAAAGATACAATAAACTCTTGGTCAACTTCTTGGTGCAGATTCGGACGTACAAATCATTTTTTACTAGAGGCTAATTATTAGTAACATTTTTGTAACGAAGAATGTAACCAGGAATTTACGGTTTTTGGCTAATCGAAGGGACACTGGGACTGGGGGCTGGGGACTGGGGACTGGGGATTCCCAATTCTCAATTTAAAATTCTCAATTTCTAAATTAGTGACCCGAACGCGATACATTGAAGAACGTCGCTTGTAACTTGATAGCTTGTGAAAGCTCCTTGCGGTAATTATGACTGAAACATCTTCCTCAGACACTCCCGATCGTAACCCTCAACCAGAGCAAGCGAAAGAGAATATCGAAGATTTACTGCTTAGTCTTCGGCGCAAAGAAGGCAGCTGGGTTGAGTGGGGACAAGCCTGTGCCACATTGCAAAAAGCAGGTTACACTCCCCAGGCGATTTTTGAGGCAACTGGTTTTGAGCCTATACAGCAGAATCAAGTTATTGTCGGCTCTCAAGTTTATACGTCATTGGTGAATGGTGAAGCGTCCCTGGAAGCGCGATCGCATTATTTTCGCAAAGGTAGCGATATTTTGTATGAATTGCGTATTCTTACCCAGCTAGAACGAGTTGCGACGGCAGAATTTATATTATCCAGAAATCTGGATGCCGATGTTGCCCGTGAAGTCGCAAAAGACGTGAAAGAGCTTTCTCGGATGCGGACGTTACCCCAGGGATTTTCTAACCATCCGGGAGATGCGGTAGCCTACCAATATTGGAGACGGGCAAAACAACAAACGGATTTGGCAGAGCGATCGCGTTTTATTGCTCGTGGCTTAATGTTCGCCCACAGCCAAAGCGCCCGACAACAGATAGAACAGCTGCTTACTGAAGTTGTAGGCACTTCCAAGCGTAAAGCCCCTATTTTACCGGTGTATCGGCAGGACGAAGACGAGCAACAACCCCGCATAATCCCAGTAGCGGGTGTCCTCCCCCTAAAATCCGCTGACTTGCAAAATGTCCCGCTAGTGGAACCAATTAAGCCATTCGAGCTAGTGGAGATATCTTGGAATGGATCTTGGGTTTCTCTACCCGGTTGGCAAGTCGTTTTGAAAGCCCAAGAGCCAGTAGTAATTCTCTGCAATAGTAGCTATTTACCCAATCAATTAAGCAGCACTTCTGAACCAATCCTGCTGCTGATAGATCGAGCTAAACAGGAATGGGATGCTGATAGCTACTTTTTATTTGAAGAGTCAGGAGAATTGCAATTTCAGTGGTTCCCAGATGCTCCCAGTTTCCCTCTTTTAGGACAAGTTATCTTAGTGCTGCGTCCGAAAAAAATTCTGGATGAAGAAATGAGCAAGGATCAATGGGAACTGGAAGATTAGTTATTGGTCATTAGACATTTGTAAAAACGCCTGACGATTAAAGTCGCACCTATAGAAAAAGCCCGCGCAGGCGGGCTTTTTCTATAGCCTCTGTAGGTAGGCTTGGTTTATGTAGCCACAGGCTAGAGTCTGTGGGGTATATTTGCAATTAACTAGAGGGAACCAACCTTCTACGTAAAGATTCGGCGCGACGCTTGGCAGTAGGATTGTTCGGCGCGTGTTTGAGCGATTCCTCATACATTTCTAACGCTTGAGAAGTTAATTTCTTCTTCTCATAAACATGACCCAGGTTATTGAGCGCTGTGACATAATCTGGATCTAGCTTCAAGGCTTCTTTGTAGTTGCGAATTGCTACGTCATACTGCTCTTGAGAGAAGTTAGCAAAGCCAAGAGCATTGTATACAGGTGCAAGGTTTTCTGATTCAGCATCTTCAGCTTTTAGGGCTTTTTGAAACTGGTTTATCGCCTGTACGTACAATTTTTTATCGAGATAGATGCTGCCCAGTTCGTAATACTCTTGAGTTGTGCCTTGGTTATCTTTCAGATTCTTTTGCAGCCGCGAGAGGGCGCTTTCAATTTTGCGAGTTTTGAAAATCTGGCGCACAATTGCCACAGCAGCAGCACCAAGCAGTACCAGCAAGAACGAGAGGTAGAAAATTGGCAGAATTTCGTTATCCATGCCCTTCCATTAGATAGATTAAAATTTTGCTTCTAACTTTATTATGATGAGATGCGATTCATCGTGTCTGGAACCGTGGAGTATCGCTCTGAGGTAGCCCCCAATACTTAATCCGTTCCTGTAGCCATCCTTCTGCCTTCCAACGGGCGATCGCATCATTCACCCGCTGCCGCAAACTATCGTACTGCAATCCCTTGGGCATTACTACAGCCAAGGGTTCTCCTGAGAGTCGCACACTTAGTAGTCGATACTGAGGATACTCCTGCACCCAGCCTGTGAGAACGCTGGCATCGGCGGCAAAGGCACTGGCACCACCCGATTCTAGAAGCGATCGCGCCTCTTCATAAGAATCTACACCAACTAACTCAACTTGTGGTATAATAAACCGCACCTGTGAAATCGTATCAGAACCGTTCAGGACGGCAATCTTTTGATTTTGCACATCATCTAGCTTCTGTAAAGATGCGTCCTTGGTAACTAAGGCAGTGCCATCCAGATAGTAGGGAAGGCTGAAGTTAACTAAGCGATCGCGCGATGAAGTTGCCGTTACTCTGGCAATCGTCAGATCGACTTTACCCTCCAGCACCACCGATACGCGATCGCGGTTTGCCACTGGCTGCAACCTCACCGCATCCGGTTTCCCCAGAATTTCTGCCGCCAAACGCCGAGCTAAGTCAATTTCTAACCCTTGCAGTTTGCCACTGGCATCTGTGAAACCTAGAGGGCGCACATTGTCTTTAACTCCAACAATTAGATAGCCACGCTCCTGAATCTCTTTGAGTTCAGCGGCATGAGAAGAGGCGGTACCCCCAACCACCCACCAACAAATTTTTCTGATTTCTCCCCCGCCAGCGCGGGAGTCGGAGGGGGTGGGGGGATGCAAAAGGCACAAAGAAAAAGAAAATAGGCAAAAGGCAATAGGCAAAATTAATTTATCCTTCATCCTTTTGCCTTCATCCCTAATCTTTAGTAGCTAATTGCAGCACTTGGTCAAAACTAGATGGATCGAGGACAGCCATCTGCGCCAGCATCTTACGATTTATCTGAACATTAGCTTTTTTCAATTTACCCATCAGTTGGCTATAGCTAATGCCGTGCTGACGTGCTGCTGCATTGATGCGCGTAATCCACAGACTGCGGAAATCGCGCTTACGCTTCTTGCGATCGCGATAAGCGTTACGCAGCGCCTTCATCACCTGTTGATTGGCTGTCCGGAACAGAGTTGAGTGTGAACCTCGGAAGCCTTTGGCTAGTTTGAGAATTTTGTTGCGGCGTTTACGAGCAACATTACCGCGTTTTACCCGTGTCATGGCTAGTCGTTAGTGGTTAGGGGTCAGTAGTCAGTAGTTAGTAGTATTAGTCAGTAGTTATTAGTTATTAGCTAAAAACTAGCGACTAATTGCTTCCTTACAAATACGGCAGCATCAAGCGTACATTTTCTTCATCGCGTTCATGCACCACGGCCATTTTAGACATCCGCCGTTTCCGGTCAGAAGACTTGTGCTGTAGCAAGTGGCTTTTAAAGGCTTTGCGGCGTACTATTTTACCGCTGCCAGTAGCTCTGAAACGCTTTGCCGCTGCTTTGCGGGTTTTCAGTTTGGGCATAACCTTGTTTTAATTCGACACAATCTACAACATTAGCACTATTATGTGGTTTCCGACAAGTAATAGAGGGTTGGGGATTGGCGATTGGGGACTGGGTAAAACTTTTTCCCAATTCCCAATTGCTAATCCCCAATTCCTTTTTTATGTCATATAAGGATATTAACTAAGCAAATCAAACCTTCCATTCCCATTTTGGCAGTGTAGACAATCTGTCTGCCCTCAACACCTCTTAAATCTTCAAAATGTTTTTGAATACCAGTTACACCGCTATTTCTTAAAGCCGTTAAAAAATTTATATCGTTATTTTGACGTATATCCTGAAATCAAAAGTGACACTTTCCACACCAGTTAGGTTTCACACAAGCTATCGGCTACTTCCTCTGTGTGCCACGACTTAAGAAAAGCTAACTTTCACGCATCTACCTTAAGTTCATACCTTACTCAGCTTTACTACAACTTCATATACTTTCAGTATAACCACTTAGAGTTAGATTTCCCCCAGGTAAAGGCTTTGGTGTTTTTCTTTGCCTGGCTGGGCGTTTTAAAGTTTATTGTTTTGATAAAGATTCAGTATAACTACTAGCATTTTGTTTGAAGAGTATGTGAAGATTCCATGATAATGCGAAGTAACCCTGAAAACAAATCACCGCAAGATTGTCAGAGTATCTAATTTCCGCAAAGATTTATAGCTTTTGTTGAACGCCAGAGATATACACGGTTTCTGTTGACACGAAAATTGTAGCGATCGCGCTTTGGAACATTTCTCATACAAACATCCAGCCTTCCAGAGGGTGAATGTTTACCTAATTTAATCATTAGGGAACAATTGACGTTAGTTACCTAAATGTAGGAGAAAAACAGCCGTGAAATTAAACTTGAGCCTGCCAGCAGCATTGGTGGGATTGTGTCTGGGGTTGCTAGGAACTGGAGAAGCACAAGCTGCCAGTTTCACCTTTACGAAAATTGCGGATACCAATGGCTCCTTTAGCTCTTTCTTTGATGCTCCCGCCATCAATAATCAAGGAACTGTAGCCTTTTCGGCTTTTTTAGATGCAGAGGGTAAAGGTATCTTTACAGGCAACGGCACCACAACGACCAGCATTGCCAATACGAACAACCTTTTTGGCAGCCCCCCTGGCAGGCCAACGGTAGGCTATACTCTTACTGAACTTGGTTCCTTCTCTATAAATGATGTAGGGAACGTAGCTTTTAGTGCTAATTTTGGAAGGACAGGAATTTTTACCAGCGAATTACAAAACGAAATAGAGGGTGCGGTTGGAGATTTTTTTACGCGCGTTTATTCTCCTTCACTCAATAACGTCGGAACTGTAGCTTTCTTACAAGCAATCTCAAGGTTTAGTGGACTGACCACAATTTTGGCTGGTAAAGAATCGGTTGACAATGTTATTGCTTCCACCCGCTTCTACACCGAACCACCAGCTGCGGGTGTCTTTGAAAACATTAGCGCGCCTATGATTAATGATCAAGGAACCGTAGCCTTTAGTGCTGACGTATATCAGTCTGATAGCTTCTATGATGACCTAAGTAGCGGAATTTTCACAGGTAACGGCACCAGAGATAATGGAGAAATTATCACCAACACCATTGCTAACAGTAATGGTGCCTTTAACAGGTTTAGCGACCCCTCCATTAATAATTCAGGAACCGTAGCCTTTAGTGCTGTCCTAGATGCGGGACTTAGCGGAGTTTTTACGGGCAACGGCACAACAACGACCACCATTGCCGATAGCAGCGGCGCTTTTAACAGCTTTTTTCGTACCCCCTCAATTAATGATTTTGGAACAGTAGCTTTTTTGGCAGGCTTAGATGCTGGAGGAAGTGGCATTTTCACTGGAAACAATCCTCTCAAAGATAAGGTAATTGTTACTGGTGACACCCTATTTGGTTCGACAGTGCAAGAGTTAAGTTTTTACCGAGAGGGGTTGAATAATTCCGGTCAGGTGGCGTTTTTTGCCAGTCTTGCTAATGGCACTGGCGGAATTTTTCGCGCCGATCCAATAGTAGTTGAACCGCCAAAAGATGTTCCGGAACCTGCTTCTGTGTTGGGTTTACTGGCTGTTGGTACTTTTGGGGCTACTTCAGTGATGAAGCGCAAACAGAAAGAGCGGATAAACAGTTACCTAAATGCAGGAGAAAAATAGCCATGAAATTACACTTGAGCCTTCCAGCTGCATTGATGGGTTTGTGTCTGGGTTTGCTAGGAACTGGAGAAGCACAAGCTGCCAGTTTCAATTTTACAAAAATTGCTGACACCAACAGTTCTTTTAGCAGCTTTAGTAATAGTAACCCCAATGATAACTTCTTTGGTAGCCCTGCCCTTAATAATACAGGAACCGTCGCCTTTTATGCTGCACTAGATGTTGGTGGCGAAGGGATATTCACGAGCAACGGCACAACAACTACCACCATTGTTGACACTAATAACAGCTATGGCAATCCTAGCGGAGAGCCTATATTTAATAGCTTTAGTTCTCTCTCCATTAATGACGCAAAAACCGTAGCCTTTTCTACTAGACTTCGCTCTAGTATATCTACTACATTAATTTTTAAGGGTGAAGATGAAACCAACTTTGAATTGGTTGTGATTGCTACCCCCCGAGACGCCGTTTTCTTCCCCTCCATCAATAACGCTGGAACTGTAGCTTTCTTAGAAGAATTCACAGGGGTTTTCGTGCAAACCAGGATTCCTATAAGTAACGGAGGCTCTATTTCCAGCCGTTCCTGCGGCGGCGTTTTTTGCCAGCCCATTGCACCTGGTGTCTTTGAAAGCATTAGCATTCCTATGCTCAACGATGCCGGAACCGTAGCCTTTAGAGGTAGCGTATATCAATCTGATAATGAAAGTGATATAGCAGGTGGAATTTTCACAGGCAACGATACCCCATTTAGCTCTGAGCCTATTATCACGACCATTGCTGACACTAGCGGCATTTTTAGGGGTTTTAGCGACCCCTCCATTAATAATTCAGGAAATGTAGCCTTTATTGCGGGTCTAGATACGGGAAGTATCGGAGTTTTTACGGGCAACGGCACGACAACGACCACCATTGCCGATAGCAGTGGCGCTTTTAACAGCTTTTTTGGTACTCCCTCAATTAATGATTTTGGAACAGTAGCTTTTTTGGCAGGCTTAGATGTGGGAGGAAGTGGCATTTTCACTGGAAACAATCCTCTCAAAGATAAGGTAATTGTTACTGGTGACACCCTATTTGGTTCGACAGTGCAAGAGTTAAGTTTTTACCGAGAAGGGTTGAATAATTCCGGTCAAGTGGCGTTTTTTGCCAGTCTTGCTAATGGCACTAGCGGAATTTTTCGCGCCGATCCAATAGTAGTTGAACCGCCAAAAGATGTTCCGGAGCCTGCTGGCTTGTTGGGGTTATGGGCGGTTGGTGTATGGAGTGCAACTTCAGCACTAAAGCGCAAACAGAAACAGCCTTCTTAACGACTGATCGTATGCGATCGCATTGCACTTTTATCAACTTATAACTTTTGGAGAAATAACTCGTATGGCTACCTTAAGAGAAACATTTTCAGCCTTAACCTTCAGCACAATCTGCTCAGTTTCTTTATCTACGCTGATGGCACCTAAAAGTGTGCAGGCTGCTACATTGACCAAATTAACTTTTGATGAGCTACCGACTCAACCAGTAGATGATTTAAGTTTTAAGGGAGTCACCTTTGATTTCAAGGTAGATGGAATAGACTCAACTGCTGCCACCTACAATGTTGTAAGAACTTGGGATCTATCAGAAATAGCAGGTCGCCCGCCAGGAACTCTACTCTATAACTTGGATTTATCACCCCCCGTCTTAGCAACCGATGCCCCTGGTATCCTTACACTTGACTTCACCATACCGACGGCAGAACTTATGTTCGACGTGGCAAGCCTAGTGAATTATTCTCCATTTCCGCCTATGCCTACATTTACTATTGAACTCTTTAATGAGGCGTTAAGTTCTATTAGCATCCAGCAGGTGCTTCTGGATGAAGACATAATCGGCATTTTCCCCTCTCCGATAAGAGCGGCTGTTCTGGGTAAAACTTTTGCCTACAGCGGAACTTCAGTAAAACGGGCAGTTATAGATTTCAGCAACACAGGTTCAGTTGGATTTGACAACTTGACTTATCAAGCTGCCACTCAAACCACTCCGGTTCCCGAACCTGCTTCTGCCTTGGGTCTATTAGCTTTTGGTGCTTTCGGTGCAACGAAAGTAATGAAGCGCAAGCAAATTAACTCCGCATCCTAGATAAGGTGACAACCGATTTCGGAAACTGACTCTTCAACGCGGGTATGACCGGGCAAGGTTTTTTCTCCTGTAAGCTGTCTTGATGGCTCCAGTTGAAGGTGTTCCAGCGGAAAGGGCCTTTTTGGGAGGCGGACATCCAGAGTAGGCGCTTTGCCCGTGTCATGGCTACATAGAGGAGGCGGAATTCTTCTGCGGCTTTGAGTTGTCCTGCTTGTTCCCAGGCGAGGGGTGCTACTGGCGGTACTTGACCGTGGAGATGGGCGCGAATTTGCGCCCTAGCTACTTCTGCTAAGGTAAAATCACCCAAAAACTGGGCAGCTGTTGGCACCCAAGGGCTACCAGGAATGCTATCCTCGTGCAAAAACGGGATAAACACGTAATCCCAATCTAGCCCTTTGGCTTTGTGCATGGTGATGATGGTGACTTGACCGGAACGGATATAACGAGCGTCTGTGTCTTCGGTTTCTACGGGTTCAAATCGTTCCGAGTTTACAATTTCGCTCAGTACCTCTAGTGTGGCGCTCATGGAACTGTTGCCAGAGGTAGCGATCGCAATTCGTTCTGCTAATTTATCTGCTGTGGCTAGCTCGGATTGGCCGTATTTTAAGGTTAGCGCCAGGAAAGTTGGCAGTTGGTACTGTGGCAGTTCTAGGCGGGCGCGAAGTAAACTGCGACAGTAACGCGCCGCTTGCTGGACTGGTGGTGTCTGTGCTGGGTCGAGGGGGCCTGGATAGAGAAATTGCTCTGGAAAGGTTGCGAGGGCGTTCAGGTCTTGGGTGGGAATTAGTTCGCGTTTGACCAAGACTTCTAGTGCGGCTTTTAAGTAGTCTGGGGAATGAGGGCGGTCGAGAAATTGCAGCATGGCGAGGATTTCAGCGGGAACGCGGGAGTGGCGATCGCTTTCTCCTACCTCGAACACTTTAATATCGTGCTGACGTTCCAGATAATCTAGTTTCTCTTTAACAAATCGGGCTTGCCGATTTTCCCGCACCAAAACAGCTGCCCGACTATTTGGGGTTTTCCCAAATAATTCAATAACTCGCTCTCCTATTAACTCGACTGTATGATAAACATCGCGGGGACTATAAATTTCCAGTCCCCGACCTGTGGCGCTAGGGTTGGCATCAGTTTGCGGATCGCCTGCATCAACGGAGCGAATTTCTTGCTGACGAAAGGGGAGTTCGGCTGTTGGTTGTTTGTTGTCCCTTGTTCGTTGTCGGTTGACTGCTGCCGATTGTTGATTCACCCAGTCTAAAACAAAGTTAGCGGCGGCGATGACAATGGGGGTACTACGACCAGCTTGATCCATTGTTGCCAAGCGGTTGAGGTGCTGACAATCTTCGCAGAACCGCCGGAAATAAATTGGGTCGGCTGGGGTGAAGGTGGAGTTGATGGCTTGGTTAGGATCTCCTACCCGCACCAAATTAAGATTGTAAAGACGGGATACATCGCTGGGGTTTGAATCTAAGGCGGTTGGGTAATCTGTAGTAGCGAGAATTTCTAACAGCTGACTTTGGAGGGGGCTGGAGTCTTGGGCTTCGTCTTCAAAGACGGCAAAAACTTGATTTTGCCACAATTGGCGGGCGCTGTCGTTTTTCAGTACGCGCAGTGCGCCTAAAATCATTTCGTCGTAGTCAATTAAATCGCGCGATCGCAATAATGCTTGATACTGCTCGTACAATCCAGCTGCTACGCTCAAAATCCCATAATCATCCGGTGTCTGCCTTGCCAATGCCCACAAATCTTGCGGCAAGAGTCCAGAGCTTTTCGCTTCGTGAATCACTGTGTTGGCGATGCTAGGCAGCACCTCAGTCCGTAAAACTGCCTGACGGCGTAACCGCTCAGTTTCTTCCCCATCAAATTGAATGCCTTCTAGCAGCGTCCCGTAGCGCCCATGATTAGCAGAAATCCATCGCTCTACACAGTCTCGAATTAACCGATGACTTTGGTTGGGAGAAACCACCGTCGCCGTTTCCAAATTCAAACCTGATAGTTCTGGATGGCGAGTGGCAATATTCAGCGCCAAACCGTGTAAAGTATGGACAATAAAGCCTGTTTGTGGTAAGAGTAAATCTTCCCGGAGACACTGACGAATTTTTGCTTTGATATTAGCAGCAGCAGATCGGGTAAAGGTGACGATGACTAAATAGCGTCGCGTATGCAGTTGTTCACGAGCGATCGCTAAAGCAGCTGCTACTGCCATCCCCGTTGATTTACCTGCGCCAGGGACAGCAGAAACCGCCAACGGCCCAGAACGCCAGTCAGCCATGCTTTGCTGCCCTTCCCGCAGCCCATCGCGGAGTCGCAGCATTGCCTCCTCCCGTACAGGTGCAATAGACGGCTGGGGTGTACCATCGGGTGAAATTAGATTATCGTCGTTCATGGAAGGATGGCTAATGGCTAATGGCTAATGGCTGATGGCTTTTGAAAAAGCGAGCAATTAGCAATGGACAACGGACAAACATGAATCAATCTATTAATTTCTTTCTACATTATTTAGCGCTGGCTGCGGTAATTGGTGTGGGAGCTGCTTTGCGGTTTTGGCATCTCGACCTGAAACCTCTCTGGTTGGATGAGGTAATTACGGCTTTATTTAGCTTGGGACGCACCTATGATGACGTACCGCTAAATGTAGCTTTTCCCCTCTCAACATTATTAGAGCAAATTTTCACGCTTAACCCAGAAGTCACATGGTTGGAAATTGCACAAACACTTGCTACTCAGTCTACCCATCCTCCCTTATTTTTTTGCTTGATGCACAGCTGGCTTTCCTGGTTAAACTCAGTTGATGCCGATGCTTTAAAGTCGTGGGTGTGGGCTGTGCGATCGCTTCCAGCAATATTTGGAGTAGTTGCGATCGCCGCAATTTACTGGCTGGGTAGCGTCGCTTTCTCCAGAACCACTGGTTTAATTACCGCCGCCATAATGGCTGTTTCCCCTTTTGGAGTTTACCTTTCCCAAGAAGCAAGACACTATACTTTGCCAGTATTACTAATTACCTTAGCTCTTTTAGGATTAATTCAAATTCAGCAAAACCGGGAAAAGGGTATTTCAACACAAGTCCTTGTTTGTCTAGCCTGGGGAATATTTAACAGCATTGGTTTCTACGTCCACTACTTTTTTATCCTCGCTTTCATCGCCCAACTCTTCGCCCTCATTTTCATGCAAGTTACAAGGCTTCATGGGATATCCCCAACTTCCTTTAACGATGGGCGCAGCAAAACTAAGAATATAAGACTCTTATTTTTACCTCTTGCCTTTGCTTGCTTGCCTTTTTTATTCTATCTGCCGTGGCTGCAAGTTTTAATGGCACATTTTAACCGTCCAGAAACCAGTTGGCTACCTTCTCCACATAATATTGCTCCCCTATACCAAACTCTTGCTGGGTGGCTGTTGATGGTAGTTTCTCTACCAGTAGAAAATCAACCACTCTGGATTGCAGTTACAAATGGAGTGCTGATGCTTCTATTTGGTGTTTGGCTCTTAAAATACGTTATTTTTGATGCTTTCAGAGTACAGTCAAAAGTCATTACTAATACAGGTCGTTATTGGGCAATTTTAACTTTTGTTATTTTCAGCCTGTGTGTGCTGCTCCAATTCTTCGCTATTGTCTACCTTTTGGACAAAGATATCACTATTGCTCCTCGTTATAACTTTGTTTATTATCCAGCTATGTGCGCTATTTTGGGAGCTATTTTTACTATTCATCTGAGCAAAGTAAAAATTAAAAAGGCAACAGGATATAGAAACGCGAATGGCTTCTTTACATTTTACTTTTTAGTTTCCTTTATAAGTTCTGTATTTGTGGTTTTCAACCTAACCTTTCAAAAACCCTTCAACCCGCAGCGAGTCGCCCAGAACATGAACATACAACCTGATGCTGGGTTGATGGTTGTGGTGGGATACGACAGTTCTCAGGATGTAGCGTTGGGATTAAGCTTTGCACTAGCACTCGATAAAATACGGACACCTAATATAGGCGCTTTAGAGTTGAAGCGATCGCTTGAAAATGAAAAAGCATATTTTGCTTTCTTAGATAGGAAAACTGGTTATGATAAAGTTTGGCAAAATCTGTCTGTTATCCAAACTCCTTTAGAAAAACCGCTCAACTTGTGGGTAGTTGCCCCTGGACTCAAGCGGAGGGATTATCCCCAAGATTTAGCCCTTTCTGATAAATACACTTGTAACATTGAGCAAACTGAACATTATCGGATCGGGGTTCCGTATCAACTGTATCGGTGTCGTTAGTTCTTATGTTTATTCGGTGATTAAAACAGTTTTTTTCGGAGTCTAGGCATCCCAATTATGAATCTTTGCCAATTGCCACCAGCCCTACAACCAGGGGATTTGCTACGAGTAATTGCCCCCAGTGGTGCAATGCGTGAAGTTGAGGCGTTTGAAAAGGGTGTGGAGATATGGCGATCACGTGGCTATCAAGTAAAAGTAGATGATAATGTGAGCGATCGCTATGGCTACCTTGCTGGAACAGATGAAAACCGTCGTCGCCAGTTGCAAAAAGCATGGCATGACCCAGAATGCAAGGGTATCCTCTGTGCTAGAGGTGGTTACGGGAGTGCCAGATTATTAGAAGATTGGACTTGGCAAGCCAGGGACAAGCAAATCCCAATCCCCAATCCCCAATCCCCAATCCCCAATCCCAAGTGGTTAATCGGCTTTTCTGACGTTACAGGCTTGCTATGGAGTCTTAGCAAGGAGGGGATTGCAGGCGTTCATGGGCCGCTGTTGACGACGATTGCAGCTGAGCCTGAGTGGTCAAAACAGCGACTATTTGACTTGGTGGAAGGGCGTTCTGTAGAACCTTTGAAAGGTACAGGTTGGGGTGGTGGTAAAGTGAGTGGCATTTTACTACCAGCAAATCTGACAGTAGCGACGCATTTTTTAAACACACCGATACAACCTGAACTTGATGGCGTTATTTTGGCACTGGAAGATGTCACTGAAGTTCCTTACCGCATCGACAGATTGCTGACCCAATGGCGACTTTCTGGCGCTTTTAAGAAAGTTCGAGGAATTGCTTTGGGACGCTTTAGCCGATGCGAGGCTCCGCCTAATATTCCTAGTTTGACAATTGAGGAAGTTTTGCGCGATCGCTTGTCTCTTCTCAACATTCCGATTGTCTCCGATCTCCCTTTTGGTCACGATGGTTGCAACGCAGCTCTACCTATAGGAATACTCGGTTTACTAGACGCAGACGAAGGCATTTTAAGCCTACGATCCCAGTAAGAAGAAGTTTTACTTAATGGGAGATGACAAAATAATGTCCGGTAAGTTTTTCCAAACACTCGCGACAACCTTTGCTGTCACGGGTTTGATGCTATCAAGCGTCCCGAATATATCATCTTTAGCAGCAACCCCACTGAGGAATGATCAAAGCGTATCTGGGGTGATCCGTCCTATTTCTCCCACATTCCGCTATATAAACACAGCTAGGAGAGGTAATCCGGTTGAGATAGGGTTTGGTGAAGAATACACTCTTAACGCCAAACAAGGTGACACAATCCAAGTCTCAGTTGGAACTGATAACCGCACTAATCTCCAGCCAGTGTTAGTTCTGTTTTCTTCAGAAGATGGCAAACAAGTTGCTTTTGAAGATAGAAGCAATACGCTGCGATATCAAGTACCAACAAGTGGAGAATATAGACTGTTGGTGTTGGGACAAAATAACTCTAAAGGTAGGTATACGCTTTCACTGTCAGGAATTACAGAAACTGCGGCTACTCAAACTCCAACTACTCAACCTACAGCGACAGATCCTCGAAGACAGGTTTTGCAAAATGAGTATGGTTTGAGGACTTTAGATAACTGTCCTGAAAACAAAAATTCTTTGGTCGCTGTCACTTTCCGGGAATATGGTCAAACGTATACGTACTGTGCCAATCCCAACCGCTTTGTCAAAGCAGGAGAATATAACTATGACATTAGCAGCGGTGAGTTAAAGCCGAGAACGGTTGCGACTCAAAACCCAACTACTCAAGCCACAGTCACAGATACCAGAAAACAACGCCTACAAAACGAGTTTGGATTGACAGTTATGGACAATTGTCCGGCTGCAAGGACTTCTTTAGTTGTCGTCTCTTATCTCGAAGGCGGACAAACGTATACGTACTGTGCCAATCCCAACCGCGTTTTCCCCGCAGGCGAGTACAGCTATAACCCCAACTCTCGCACCCTAGAAGCTGCTAGAAAACAGCAACAATGCACGGTGGAAATCGGTGGCGTCTGCTTGGTTAGGTAAAAAAAGGGGGATTAGCTGCTAGTCTGTCAAAGGCTAGTGGCGAATAGAGAGTTTAGATTTTGGGTTGTCGAGAGCGGAAATAGTCTAAACGTCCATCCGAGAGTGATAAGCTAAACGAATGTGTTTAATAAAGTCTTTAGGTGAAGTTTAGATGACCGTTGCAACCCAAGTACCGTATCTGCTGCGGGCAGCTCGTGGAGAAGTTTTAGACCGTCCGCCAGTGTGGATGATGCGGCAGGCGGGTAGATATATGAAAGCTTATCGGGATTTAAGAGATAAGTATCCTGCGTTCCGCGATCGCTCTGAAAAAGCAGAACTCGCTATCGAAATCTCGCTACAACCGTTTCGCGCCTTTGAGCCAGACGGGGTAATTTTATTTTCCGATATCTTAACCCCCCTGCCGGGACTCGGCATTCCCTTTGATATCATCGAAAGCCGTGGACCAGTAATCGATCCGCCCATCCGCTCTTTGGAGCAAATCGATAAACTGCATCCCCTGGAACCTGAGGAATCTCTGCCTTTCATCCGCGAAATTTTGCAAACTTTGCGTCAAGAAGTCGGAAATAAGGCAACTGTGCTGGGTTTTGTCGGTGCGCCTTGGACGCTGGCAGCGTATGCAATTGAAGGCAAAAGCTCGAAAGACTACACGATTATCAAGAGCATGGCTTTCACAGAGCCAGCAATGCTGCATAAATTTTTGGGGAAATTAGCAGACTCAATTGCTACTTACGTCCGCTACCAAATCGACTGCGGCGCTCAAGTTGTCCAGATGTTCGACTCTTGGGCGGGGCAACTCAGTCCTCAAGACTACGAGACTTTTGCTTTACCATATCAGCAACAGGTTGTCAAGCAGGTGAAGGCAACTCATCCAGATACCCCACTGATCCTATACATTAATGGCAGTGCTGGGATACTTGAGAGGATGGCACAATCCGGCGTAGATATCGTCAGCGTAGACTGGACGGTGGATATGGCTCAAGCAAGGGCAAGACTTGGCTCAGATATGGGAGTGCAGGGAAATATGGACCCGTGCGCCTTATTTGGCTCGAAAGAGTTCATACGCGATCGCATTTTAGACACGATTCGCAAAGCCGGGAAAAAAGGTCATATCATGAACCTCGGTCACGGAGTTTTACCCAGCACCCCCGAAGAAAACGTGGCATTCTTCTTTGAAACTGCCAAATCAGCTAAGAGCTAATAGCTAAGAGCTAAGAGCTTCACGATTAGCTCTTAGCTCTTAAGCAACTTACTAATGACTAACCCCTTATGACCCCGAAGCGGATTTTGGTGACTGGTGCGAGTGGCTGCATTGGTCACTACATTAGCGAAAGCCTGATTCAAAACACAGAACACGAGCTGTATCTGCTGGTCAGAAACCCAGATAAACTGGGAATTGACTACGAAGCAAGACCGGGCGTTACCATCCTGCACTATGACCTGCGAGAAGTTGAGCGAATAGGCGATTTGCTCAAGACAATGGATGTTGCAGTTTTGGCAGCTACAGCTTGGGGCGGGTCGCAAGAGGTGTTTGATGTTAACGTTATCAAAACCATCCGGTTGTTGAACCTGCTTGACCCAGCAGTGTGCAAACAAGTAATTTACTTTTCCACCGCCAGCGTCCTCGACCGTTCCAACGAACCACTCAAGGAAGCGTCACAACTGGGGACAGATTATATCCGTTCTAAGTATGACTGCTTGCAGCGGTTATCGAAACTAGCGATCGCGCCCCGCATCACCACCCTGTTTCCTACCCTGGTACTGGGAGGAGATACCAACAAACCTTACTCCCATCTTTCCTCCGGTTTGCCAGGAGTAGCGAAGTGGATAGACTTGATTCGCTTTTTCAAAGCCGATGGCAGCTTCCATTTTATCCATGCGCGGGATATTGCGACTGTGGTGCAATACCTCATCGACAATCCCCCAAAACCTGGAGAACCGCGACAGTTAGTTTTGGGACAGGAAGCGCTGACGGCAAATCAAGCCGTAGAAGAAGTCTGCGCCTACTTGGATAAAAAGATTTATTTCCGCGTGCCTTTGACTCTCTCACTTGCCGATTTATTGATCGTCTTGTTCCGAATTCAGATGGCACCTTGGGATCGATTTTGCTTGCGCTACCGTAATTTCACCTACCAAGATCCCGTAAACCCGACTACCTTTGGTCTGCCGAATTACTGCGCCACCTTCACCGACGTGCTGAAAATTAGCGGAGTCGAGAGAAAACCGCCCGCAATTAAAGGCGAGTAGACACTCAAGAAGGGTTTTTTAACGCAAAGGTAGTGCTGTCGCGCTGCAACCCTTACCCAAAGGCGGCTAGAAACTAGCGAACAAGAGGAAGGATTAGATTAAAGACCTATAACTTATATCTTGCACCTACGCTGTTAGCCCGCCAGCGATTCAAATCACTGGCTAATAGCTGAAGTCCATTAAAATGGACTGAAGCTCTTTCTTAGTCCTCTTCAGAGGACTTTCGCTATTAGCCCGGAACTTGAGTTCCGGGCGGGTTATCGGGTTGGTGCAAGATATCAGATAACCTACCCTTTGCTACCTAGAGCCTTAAAAAAACAATTATATTAACCAGATTAGCCGGATTCAGCTAAACTCTTATGCTATGAATTAGCTAATAGCTAAAAAATTAGAAGAGTGTGAGGGTTTAGATTCAATGAGAGTTTTATTAGTTTATCCTCTTTTTCCTAAAACATTTTGGTCTTACGAGAAAATTCTGGAATTAGTCAACCGTAAGGTTTTGCTACCGCCGTTGGGTTTAGTGACCGTGGCGGCGATTTTACCTCAAGAGTGGGAATTTAAACTGGTAGACAGAAATATTCGCTCTGTGACAGACGCAGAGTGGGAATGGGCAGATGTGGTAATTCTCTCCGCTATGATTGTCCAAAAGCCAGATTTACTTGACCAAATCCGGGAAGCGAAGCGGCGCGGTAAACTGGTGGCCTGTGGTGGCCCTTATCCAACTTCTGTACCGGAAGAAGTTCAAGAGGCAGGTGTAGATTTCCTGATTTTAGATGAAGGGGAAATTACGCTGCCGATGTTTGTCGAAGCAATTGAGCGCGGCGAAAAATCGGGCATTTTCCGCGCCATCAATGGGGAAAAACCAGATGTCACGACAACTCCAGTTCCTCGCTTTGATTTGCTAGAATTTGATGCTTACGATTCGATGTCAGTGCAGTTTTCGCGGGGTTGTCCCTTCCAGTGCGAATTTTGCGACATCATTGTGCTATACGGTCGCAAACCCCGTACTAAAACCCCAGCGCAACTTTTGGCAGAGTTGGAGTATCTCTACCAACTGGGATGGCGGCGCGGCGTGTTCATGGTGGATGACAACTTTATTGGGAATAAGCGCAATGTCAAATTATTTCTCAAGGAGTTGAAAGTCTGGCAAGCTGAACACAAATATCCTTTCAAATTTAATACGGAAGCTTCTATCGATTTGGCGCAAGATCCGGAATTGATAGAGCTGATGGTTGAGTGTTATTTTGATGCTGTGTTTCTGGGAATTGAAACGCCGGATGAGGAAAGTCTGTCGATGACGAAGAAATTCCAAAATACGCGCAGTTCCCTCGCCGAAGCTGTGGAAATGATTACACGCGCCGGGTTGCGACCGATGGCTGGGTTTATCATTGGCTTTGATGGCGAGAAAAAAGGCGCAGGCGATCGCATTGTTCGATTTGCCGAACTGACTGCTATCCCTACCACAACTTTTGGAATGTTGCAAGCTCTCCCCAATACAGCTTTGTGGCACCGACTAGAGAAAGAAGGGCGACTGGTGGGCAAAGAAGGCAACCTCAACCAGACCACTTTGATGAATTTTATCCCGACTCGCCCTGTAGAAGACATCGCTAGAGAATATGTCGAGGCATTTAGTGATTTGTATGAACCAAGTCGCTATCTGGATCGCATCTATCGCTGTTTCCTAATGCTAGGCGCACCAAAAGTAAAAGCTCCCTTCAAAATGCCCAGCCTGATAGATTTGAAGGCACTTTCGATTGTAATCTGGCGTCAGGGCTTCAAACGCCAGACTCGCTGGAAATTCTGGCATCATTTGTTTAGCATCATTAAGAACAACCCGGCAGTATGGGAACATTACCTCACCCTCTGCGCCCACAATGAGCATTTCATGGAGTATCGGCAAATTGTTCGCGACGAAATTGAGGCTCAATTAGTTGAATATCTAGCACCCCAGCCAAAACAGAAAACTGAAGTTTCTGAGGTGAAAAGTAAGCCAGAAGAGTCATTAGTTAGTAGCCATTAGTTATAGGGACACGGGCCGCCGTGTCCTTACCAAAAACTAAGAACTAATGACTAATGAATAATGACTTTTAATAAAGTGAGGATTGACATTTCATGCGAGTTTTACTTTTATATCCGCTATTTCCCAAAAGTTTTTGGTCTTTTGAAAAAACCTTAGCTTTGCTAAATCGCAAAGCCATGCTACCGCCTTTAGGTTTAGTAACTGTAGCAGCAATTCTCCCCCAAGAGTGGGAATTTAAGCTAGTAGATAGAAATATCCGCCCGGTAACTGAAGCTGAGTGGGAATGGGCAGATTTGGTGATTCTCTCAGCAATGATTGTCCAGCAGGAAGATTTTATTGACCAAATTCAAGAAGCAAAAAGACGCGGTAAAGCTGTGGCAGTAGGCGGCCCTTATCCAACAGCGTTACCCAAAGAAGCAGAAGCAGCGGGTGCAGATTATTTGATTTTGGATGAAGGGGAAATCACTCTGCCGATGTTTGTGGAAGCAGTTCAACGGGGCGACACTGCTGGTATTTTACGGTCTGGGGGAGAAAGACCGGATGTCACTATTACGCCTATTCCCCGCTTCGATTTACTGGAGTTTGACGCTTATTCTGAGATGTCAGTCCAGTTTTCTCGCGGGTGTCCTTTTCAGTGCGAATTCTGCGACATTATTGTTCTCTACGGACGCAAACCCCGAACAAAAGCCCCAGCCCAATTAATAGCTGAATTAGAACGCCTTTATGAGTTGGGTTGGCGACGCAGTATTTTTATGGTGGATGACAACTTTATTGGGAATAAGCGCAATGTTAAGTTGTTCCTAAAAGAGTTGCAACCTTGGATGGTTGAACATCAGTATCCTTTCTCTTTTGCCACAGAAGCATCAGTTGATTTGGCAAAAGATCAAGAACTGATGGATATGATGGTTCAGTGTAATTTTGGGGCAGTGTTTTTAGGAATAGAAACGCCAGACGAGGACAGTTTAGCGCTAACTCAGAAGTTTCAAAATACACGAGATTCTTTGAGCGATTCTGTTGAAGCGATCGCGCGTTCGGGGCTGCGGGTGATGGCAGGGTTTATTATTGGCTTTGATGGGGAGAAACCGGGAGCAGGCGATCGCATTGTCCAATTTGTTGAGAAAACCTCAATTCCCACAGCCATTTTTAGTATGCTGCAAGCTTTACCCGATACCGCCCTCTGGCATCGGCTAAAGAAAGAAGGACGACTGCGAGGAGAATCAGCGAACATCAATCAAACCACATTGATGAACTATGTCCCTACTCGTCCCCTCGAAGAAATTGCCCGCGAATATATCAACGCCTTCTGGACACTTTACGATCCAGAGCGTTTTCTAGACCGCACTTACCGTCACTTCCGCATTTTAGGAGAAGCAACTTATCCTAATAAAGGAAAACGTCCCAAAAAGAAACTAGATTGGGTGGTAATTCGGGCGTTTCTAACAATTTGTTGGCGACAAGGTGTTGTCCGCAAAACTCGCTTAAAATTCTGGCGCAACCTGTTTAGTATGTATCGGCACAATAAGGGCGGAATCAGCAGTTATTTAGCCGTGTGCGCTCAAATCGAGCATTTTGTGGAGTATCGCCAGATTGTCAAAGAGCAGATTGAAGCTCAGTTGGCTGATTTTATGGCAGAGGAGGCAAAATTGCAAAAACTCCCACAAGAGGTAAAAACTCCTGTGAGTGCGTAATGCAAAATCGTTCATTTTAATTTTTTGGGTGCGTTACGAGAAATCGCTTAACGCATCCTACGCATTTGATGTACGCAGAAAACGCGATCGCTCTCACAAAATAGTATGTACATTTGAAAGTTGCTTTGCTAGATTTAACACTTCCTCTAGGGTTACAACCTTGTCCATGCTTCACCTCAGCAATTCTTAGATTCCTCTATGATGTCTTGAAACCAGTTTAAGAAGCGATCGCCCAAAGCCTCCAATGAATACTCGGCTTCGGCTTGTTGGCGACAAGCTAGGCGGTCAATTTGATCCAATCGTCCAATTGCCTCTACTAAACCTTCCACGCTATCCGGTTCCACCAAAAAGCCCGTTTTCCCATCTTGGATAATTTCAGTAGGGCCACCTCGACTGTAGGAAATTACTGGCACCCCACAAGCCAACGCCTCAATTACCACATTGCCAAACGCTTCCACCCAGCGAGGAGTCATCAACAGCGCCCGACATTTGCCTAATTCTTGCTGCATTTGGGCTGTGGGGAAAAATCCCACATATTCCACAGGAGCATCTGGATAATCTTGACAAATCTGCTGCCAGTATGCTTCATCCTGCATCTTTCCCAATATTTTCAGGGGGATGCCAGTTATATTCGCAGCTGCGACAGCATCCTCCAAACCTTTTTCGGGAGCGATTCGACCCAGCCAAGCTAAGGCGGGTGAGGGTTCTTTGACAAAATCATACAGGGATAGATCCAGCCCACCACCCAGAATCCGGCACTGCTGGGCAAAAGGAAACGTTTCTGCCTGGGTGCGAGTGTAGACACCAATAGTACCGGGAAACTCGACAGCAACCTTTGCGGCGATTTGATCCATTGCATCGGAGAGGGAACCCATACTGATGAAATGAGCGATCGCGCACTCAAAAAATGGTGTCAGGTAAAACGGCAACCAATCGTAGGCAATGTTGAAAATCAGATCGTAATCAGCCTGCACTTGCCGCGCATAGTCGCACATATTGCCTAATACCGAATTTTCCGGCATGACAATCGGCGTACTGCGTCCCTGACTCTGAGCCGTAGTTTGGAGTTCTCCAGCAATCTCGACAATGGGAATCTCCCCCAAGACAGATCCTTGGGGAGCGACAATTTTTAGAGTATGACCCCGGCGGATCATCTCTTGGGCAACGTTAAGCAGCGTTAGTTCGACACCTCCCCCTAGCCCTGTGCCAAGAGCGCCAACTGGGGTTGAGAGCAATAACAGTTTCAAAGAGCGTTGAATGTGTTTTGGGTTAAGTTCTGAGTTATTTTAATTCAATCAAAACTTCATTGCGATCGCTCGTCTGATTTGTCTTCAGGGGAATTAGGCAAAGCTGCCTTATTATCGGCACCAGGGATACTGCGAATCCGATTTAACTGACCCATAGCCCACCGCGCTGTTTCCTGAACATCGGAATTTTGATCCTCAGCAGCAAGGCGCAACAGTTGGCTAACTTGGGAAATTGTGTCATAGATTCTCGTCAAATCGCGAATCGCATTTTTCCGCACTTCCGGGCTTTCATCTTGCAACGAAATTGCCAGCGCCCGGTTCATGGGTTTGAGAGTGCGCGTGCCAATTTGCGATAGAGCCTCCAATATTAAGCCGCGTTGCTGGGAATCTGAATCCATCAACAGATCCACCAATGGCTGTACTGCCCTAGAGTCTCCCCGTTGCGCCAGTTCCCAAATTGCCTTGCGTCGCTTTGTAAGATCGTTTCCCTGTAAATCTTTGACTAATTCTTCAACAATGTCGATTTTAGCCAGGCGAGTAGTTTCCCTGATAGGCGGTGTTGTTTCTTTAGGCGGCTGGGGAGTTATTCCTTCCTCTGGATTACGTTTATCTAAAACGGTGAAAACAGGGGAATGGAAGCCGTTTTTGCTGTCGTTTTCTAGCGGTTGAATGTGGGTGTCGATGCCATTATTACTGGCATCTTCCAAGTCTAGATAATTGATTTCATCGGATACATCAGATGAGGCTTCTGGCTCCTCCTCGTCCCTGGTAGCTTTTTTCAACCATGACACAAAGAAGTACACTGCCAATCCTACCCCAGCAGATGCTAGAGTCAAGCCCAGCGCCCACAACAGCGGATTAGGGCGAGGTTTTGCCGCTTTGGGTTTTTGTATAGGGGATGGTTTGGGCTGTGCAGCTAGAGATGTCTTGATATTCTCCCTAGTTGTTGAGCCAGCAACGCCGTCAGCCGCTAACCCAGCAGATGTTTGAAATTTGGAAACTGCAACCGCTGTAGTTCGCCCATACACTCCATCAACTGCCCCGTCGTAGTGTCCCAAACGCTTGAGTGCCTTTTGTAATTCGGCTACTTCCAAGCCTTGAGAGCCAACTGTGAGGACAGGTTGCGCGTCTGCGGCGTTTGGAGAACTTCCCTGAGCTAATTCTAGGGATTGCGAACGGGTTGGTAAAGTGGCGATCGCTTGCTCAACACCTGAAAAGTTTTTGCCTGAAATGGGGATAAAACCCAAACAGGTGACAGATGTGACTAGAAGCAACGTTGAGCGATAGAGTATCATTTTGGGGAAACCTGTCTAAGCGATCCAAACCCGACAAGATCCTTTGCTAAGAGTTTTTTCTTTAGCTTCCAGTGCCAGCATGAAATTATAATTTCTATACAGTTAGTAAGCTTTTTACCCACAAGATTTGGGGGAAAAGCTCGTTTGGTGGAATTGAAAATGATGCGCCGATCATAGCAAAAACTATTAATTTGCTCTCACATATTAACTTCTGCTTGGGAGCGATCATCTTCATTCCTACCGATTTTGCCACATCTCGGCTTCAGATTCTTTCAATTTTATCGGCAGTGACGCATAGGGTCGTTGTTCTGCGGCACCTAACAGGGGAATTTGCTCCTCAGAGGTGGTTTCCTCACCGGAGACAATAGCCTCAACAGATGAGGAAGCCCAGAATCTGCGATCGCTCCACTTTTGGGCTAGCGTCTCCCGCTGATTAATTAGATATATACTCACCAGGGTAAGACTGACTCCTGCCCACTGGAGGGGAGTCAGAACTTCCGACAACAGCAGGTTGCCAAAGAGTAGGGCAAACACTGGTGTCAGAAAAGTTAGAGAACTGAGGCTGGTAAGACTGCCACTAGAGGCAAAGTAAAAGAATAAACCGTAAGCGATCGCGCTGCCAAATATTGTCGAATAGCTCAACGCCAGCCAGCTTAAGCTATCTAAATGCACCCACTGTTGGGTTTCCCCAATAGCAGACAGCGCAAATAAAGGCAACCCGCCCAAAATCATGTGCCACCCTGTTGCCATCACCGGGTCGGCATATTGGCACACCTTCCTAATTGTCACCGTTCCCACAGCCATAGACAGGGCCGCCAACAGCATTAGCCACTGCCCATTTTCAAATAGATGCACCAAAGACACTAAATTTAGGGTTTCTACCATCGATTGGGCGATCGCGTTTGGGTGTGAAAGATTGAAAATCCACTCTTGGGGCAACCCAATCAAACTAATACCCAGCACTCCCACTAATAATCCCAGCCAACCCCACAAACCAATGGTTTCACCAAACAACCAGCACGATAGCAAAGCTACTGCCAGCGGCTGAGAGTCAATCATTACCGATCCCAAACCCGCACCAGTTCTCACTAATCCCAGCGCCAAAAATCCCTGAAACAAAGCGCCATCAACCAAGGCAAACAAGCTAATCCACAGCCATGCACTAATACCTTTTGGTTGAGGTTTCCCCATCAAAAAGCCTGCTACCAATACCAAAACACCCGCAGGCACCAACCGCACACCAGCCATAAACAGAGGTGTCGTGTTTGGGATAACGCCTTTCATCGCTACCATAGCCGTTCCCCACAGAAAAAACGGGGCAATTAGTAGCAACGGTGCGAACGGGATTTTGGATTCTGTGAATTTTAGCTGCATAGAAGGGCTGGGGATTGGGGATTGGGGATTGGGGATTGGGGATTGGGGAAGAGGAAAAAGTCTTACCTAGTCCCTAGTCCCCAGTCCCCAGCCCCCAATCCCCTTATTGTACTTAATATGTATTTCTGTTAAGCAACTTATATGAATTGTTGTGAGTATTACAAAAATATATGTATTTGCTATAAAGCACCAGCTATGTTAAGGGAGCGATGGAAATAGACCAAGAAGCCCAGGCACCAGTAGCCCACCTAAACAGATGCGGATCGTGCAAACTAGAGAAAGGATCGGCATTTATGTGGAAACGCTTACTGTTTCTAGGATTTGCTCTTTTACCTAACTCGGCTCATCCAATTATTCAAGATTCATTGCTTGACTGCTCATGATCTGGCCTTTTAAGCCCAAATTTCAAAAACAAATTGCTCGGATTGAAGTTACAGGCGCGATCGCTGCTGCCACCCGCAAACGGGTTTTGGAAGCTCTGAAAACCATTGAAGAACGACGCTTTCCCGCCTTACTGCTTCGCATAGATAGTCCAGGCGGGACTGTTGGCGATTCGCAAGAAATCTACGAGGCGCTCAAACGTCTGCGCCAGAAGGTCAAGATTGTTGCCAGCTTCGGCAATATCTCGGCATCCGGAGGAGTCTACATCGGCATGGGAGCCGACCACATCGTCGCCAACCCAGGCACGATTACTGGCAGTATCGGTGTAATTCTGCGAGGAAACAACCTGGAGCGCTTGCTAGAAAAAATCGGCGTATCTTTCAAGGTGATCAAATCCGGCCCCTATAAGGATATTTTGGCTTTTGACCGGGAACTTACAGAGCCGGAAGAGAACATTCTCCAAGATTTGATTGACAACAGTTATCAGCAGTTTGTCGAAACGGTTGCTGAGGGGCGAAAATTAGCAACAGAAAAAGTTAAAAGCTTTGCTGATGGTCGCATTTTTACTGGAGCGCAAGCTTTAGAACTGGGCATCGTAGACAGACTCGGAACTGAGGAAGACGCACGCCGCTGGGCAGCAGAATTGGTGGGTCTTGACCCGGAGAAAACCAAGTGTTTCACTATTGAAGAACGCAAACCCTTTTGGAATCGCGTGGTATCAAGTAAAGTTCAGGGGGTATCTGGTCTATCAGCTGGGATAGACTGGTTAGAATTTGAACTATCTACCAGTGGCCAGCCGTTGTGGCTATATCGACCATAGTTAGTGCTGAGTGTTGAGTAAATTAAAACTCAGACGCGATATATCGCGTCTGGAACAACTCAAAACTTAAAACTATTTTAATATTCGGAGGACTTTTGCGTGGAGTGGCGAGTTAGAGCGATTCGCGGGGCAACAACTGCCTCAGAAAACACCGTTGAGGCGATGCGAGAAGTGGTGACAGAACTGCTGGATGAATTGGAAAAGCGAAATCAACTGCACCCAGATGAGATTATCAGTGCTACGTTCTCGGTTACTCGTGATTTAGATGCTGTCTTTCCCGCAGCGATCGCTCGTTCTCGTCCTGAATGGGACAATGTTCCCCTGTTAGATGTTCAACAAATGCACGTAGAGGGCGGACTGGAACGCTGCATCCGTTTCCTAATCCACGTCAATCTTCCAGCTTCTCACCCCCCCATTCACCATCCCTATCTGCGCGGTGCCAAAACCCTAAGACCAGATTGGGCCTTAGTAATAGGTAATAGGTAATGGGTAACTGGTGAATAGGAAAATATTTTTCCCAATCCCCAATCCCCAATCCGTATTAGCTAACACTTTTTTTGTGAAAGCGGATACCCAAAAAAACGTCATATAGGAAGCTCCGGAAATCTTTTCCTTGCAGCAGTCCTAGGGATTGATGACAGCCTTTTTCGTCTAACAGTGGTTTGGTGGCGTAATAAGCGTTCTGGTAGTTGTACCAGGGGATAGCAGGCCACAAATGATGAATTAGATGGTAGTTCTGCCCCATAATCAGCACGTTGAGAACTGAATTGGGGTAAACTCTGGCATTTTTCCAGCGATCGCGCTCTTGATGCGGACGATGCGGTAGATAATCAAAAAACAATCCTAGCGCCAATCCCACCACGCCAGCCGGTATGAACCAAAAATTCAGAATGTAGCCTAAAAAGTGATACTGAATTGAGATATAGAAAATAGACCCGACAAACAAGCGGCTTAAAAACCATTCCCAAAGTTCATGCTTGCGCCACAGCTGCCGTTGAAAGAAAAATATCTCGTGGTACAAAAAGCGTACCGGAATTAACCACAGGGGCCCTCCCGTAGAAACGTAATGATCCGGGTCGTTTTCCGGGTCATTCACATGAGCATGATGCTGCAAATGCACCCGCGTAAACACGGGGAAGGCAAAGACTAACATCAGCGCACTGCCATGTCCCATGATGGCATTAACTACCCGGTTACGATGGGCAGAATTGTGGCAGGCATCGTGAATCACCGTTCCTGCCATGTGCAGGGCCAGTGTATTAGTGGTAAAACAACACCAGTGAGGCCACTCCCACAGCCAGTAACCGAAGTTTGAAACTACTAGCATCGCTACGGATGATAAAAACATGAGTAGCGTTGGATTGAACTCTCCTGGCGGTTCCAAGTATTCGCGTGGAACTGTCAGCGGCTTTTGTGCCTCCGACATTGGTTTTTTCTCCTTTTATCTTCTATTTAAGGACTGCGCGGGAACTTTAGAGCGGTTTTTCCCGTCATTGGTATTTAGGGGACACCGTAGACAATTACCGCTTGCCCGGATTTCTTTCAGGGCATAGAGGTTATAGTCGCACCCTCGTAGTATACGCTACAAATGTCCATTTATAAAGATTTGTGAAAACAGCTCATTTTTTAAATGATGCTGACAATAGTCAAGAAACTTCCTAAGAGGGTTGATATGTCACCACGGCTGTGTAAGTTGGCTTTCGTGCTTGGGTCTTCAGTTTTTCAAAGTCTGGCTTTATCCGTTGGGGTAACAATCTTACTGAGTAGCGGTGAAGCCAATGCAGGTTATCTGATTCAAGCGCAACTACCAGATGTAGAAGACCAAAAGAAGACATCGCCTGGGGATGTTGAGGTAGAAACCAAGCCTGAGAGTAAAGAGTCTACCACAACCCAACCGGATGCGGAATCAGATAGCAAAACTGCCGACGAGTCGCGATTTACCTGTCAGGTTATGAGCGGGCAGTATACGGTGATGTACCATCCCAAGAGCCAACCAAGTCAATCTTATGCTTGGGCAACTCCGAGTCCTTTAGGCGGTGGTTGGACATCAGAGCGACGCTGTAACGAAATTAGCCGCAGGTTAGAATCTTATAGACCTGATGGTTTGCAAGAGATGCAGGCATCTGTGGAAAACAACTACAACGTTGTTTGTATCACCACTCAGAAAAACCCAGATTGTCGAATTGTGCTGACAGTACCGCCGGGACAAGATCCACAACAAACGCGCGATCGCGTGTTTCAAAACATTAGCATCGCCGACACCGGACAGGTAACTCAAGGCGTGAATACTTTTGTCGGTGGTAGGGATGCTCAGATGCTCAGCGACTTATTAAACCTGGGTTTGTCTTCTCTGGGCGGCAATTCCCTAAATCGTCCATCCCAAAATATTAACCTGCGACCTTTCTTAGATCCATCTGACGGCGGTACTGGCACCCAGTTGAGACGCGGAATACCCGCACGATCCAACCCTCGGCTGAATCCCAATAATTTCCGTTAAAGACTGATCCCTGATTTTTGCTTTGGTTGAGAAGCGATCGCTTCTCAACTTCTCAAGCTATTGAGTGCATATTCTCAGAAAGTTAGGATGAAATATTCGCGAGATTTTTTTCCCGACTTTCTAAGAAATTTTCCGCTTTCATAATTTCGTAGAGGTTGACATCTGCTTCCAGAAGGCAGGCGTGACCGCAACGAGGCAAGACAAGCATTTTGGCGTTGGGTAGGACGGAAGCTAAATGTTGAGCCTCAGCTACAGAAGGCAACAGGCGGTCTGCGCCACCAGCGATCGCCAGTACAGGTAAGTTAAGGCTACGCAGCTTGCTTTCCTCCATGTAAAAGTCTCTCACTAAGGAAATTCGCCAGATAATAGTTTTCGGCGGTACTGACCGAACGGCATCTAGAAGCGCTTGGCGATCGCTTGGTAAAATTCTTTCCAAATGAGCCAAAAACGGTAAAAGCCAAACTGCTCCCAGACGATAAATTAACTCTGGCACCAAGTGAGTTAGTTGCGATCCCAATCGCAGCCACGGTCTTTGATTAAGAGAAGAAGCTGGGTTAACTAGAATCATCCGGTCAAACAGTTTAGGCGATCGCAGTGCCACTTTCATCGCCAAGCAGCCGCCAAATGACTCGCCACACAGGTAAACTGACCGATTTGGTTGTTTTTTTAGTTCTGCTTCCACCAGAGCCACTACCTGCTCTGTGAGTTCTTCCCAGCTGGTCAAATCATCGGCGGGGATTGCCAAACAGCGGATATCAAAGCCTGATTCTAATCCAGTCGTTTGCGATCGCAGCAGCTGACCTGTACCATCCATACCTGGAAGGAACACAAACAGCGGGTGATCTTGATTCATCCGGCTGGGGGTAAGGAAACAAGGACGGCTTTTAACTTCTGGCATTTTTTAACGTCCGTTTAAAAAACAACTTGTGAAAAATTAGAATCAGTTGCTAATTGCTCGCTGGTTGAATAGCCAATCTGGTAGGTATTTATCCTCATTTTACGGGATAACTCCCACCCTCTTCCACTAATAACAACCCTGACGCAGTAGATCAGCAATTTCCTGATGACAGTAATCAGACAGATCGGCAACAACTGATTTTGCCTGCTTTCCTTGATATTGTTCCCGCATTTGGGGAGAAATCCAACGCGGACGACCAATTAAAACGTTAGTCCGACGATAAATCACCATCGGGTGCCAGCCGGGGCCGGCGAAAAGCGGCTCTGAAGGGTCAAAGAAACTTAACAAACGCAGTGGCACCGCTGAGTTGGTGGTTTCTTCCAGGGATGCGATCGCCACTGGCAAAACGGCTAAATTCTGCACAGGCGCTCGTATTGCCAGATGAGCAAATCCCCGTTGGAAATCCCCCATTTTATTAGGCGGTGTCACCTGCACCATCGGTTTAGCCCCCTCTGGAAACACCCCAACAACCTGACGATGCTGCAACAGTTGAATCGCTTTCTCAAAAAAACCTTTCTGCCGATGTTCAGGGGCTTCTAAAGGAAAACACCCCAACTGATTAACAATCTCCCGCATCACAGGCACTTGCCCCATATAGTGATGGCAGGCAAAGCGAATCGGACGTTTGATTGCTGCCATCAGTAGCGGTGCATCGATAACACTGCGGTGATTGCTCACAACCAGTACAGGACAGTCATGAGGAACCCGATCCTCATGGTATACATACATCCGCGTCGAGAGAGTCGAGAGCAGAAATTGAGAAATTTGTAAAGGGCTATCTGAAGACATTCTTTAAATGTAAGCAATAATCGACAGGCGCAAGGAACAGTAGAGCGGATAGTAAAAGGAATGGATGCGATCGCAACGCCACCTTTAACAGGCAAGACTTGCTGTGCTTAGGCTAGAGGCATTTTCCTCAGTTCAGTCAGGGTACGGCACTGCCGTCTTCCAACACTTAGCACTCAACCCTTACTTTCCCAACGCCAACTCATTAACTTTTCTTAATACAATTATTAACCTTATTCTCCTGGGGTTTACGAATCTCTTAAGGCAGAACTTTCTAGTAAAGAGTGTTTAAGTGTTCTGGGCAATTTCTTAGTCATAAAAAGTATAAATTTATACTTGTCTAACTAAATTTACTTAAAAACATCTAGAAAAGGTAACGAAAAAATCCAAAATAACCGTACCCTTGGATATGATCGAAAGCAAATAATCTGGTTGTTTTTTATATCTATGAGTGTTAACGATACAAGTAAAAGCACATTTGCTATTACCACACCCCTGTATTATGTGAACGACGTACCCCATATCGGCAGTGCCTATACAACCATCGCTGCCGATGTCGTGGCTCGGTTTGAGAGACTACGCGGCAAATCCGTGTTATTGATTACAGGCACGGATGAGCATGGACAGAAAATTCAGCGGACAGCAGAAGCTAATGGACTTGCCCCGCAAGCTCACTGCGACAAAATTGCTGATACTTTCAATACACTTTGGCAAAAGCTTCACATCAAGTACGACCGATTTATCCGCACTACAGATTCCCGCCATCAAGCGATAGTCAAAGAATTTTTCCAGCGAGTCTGGGAGAAAGGCGACATCTACCTTGGTCAACAAAAAGGTTGGTACTGCGTTGCCTGCGAAGAATTCAAAGAAGAACGTGACCTCCTAGAAGGACACCGTTGCCCTCTGCACCCAAACAAAGAAGCCGAGTGGCGAGACGAACAGAACTACTTCTTTCGACTCTCCAAGTACCAAAGCCAGCTGGAACAACTTTATCAAAAGCAACCGGATTTTCTCCAGCCAGAAAGCCGCCGCAACGAAGTTTTGAACTTTGTCAGCCAAGGACTTCAAGATTTCTCTATCTCGCGAGTAAATTTAGACTGGGGTTTTCCAGTACCAGTCGATCCCAGCCACACCATCTATGTCTGGTTTGATGCCTTGGTTGGTTACATAACAGCATTGCTCGATCCTGATATGGAACCAACGTTAGAGAATGCTTTATCCAAGTGGTGGCCGATTAATATGCACCTGATTGGTAAAGACATTCTGCGGTTTCATACAGTTTATTGGCCGGCAATGTTAATGTCAGCTGGTTTGCCTCTACCTGGCCGGGTGTTTGGGCATGGCTTTCTCACCAAAGACGGGCGGAAGATTAGTAAAACTCTGGGTAATACTGTCGATCCGGTCGATTTAGTAAACCGTTACAGCGCTGACGCTATTCGTTACTACTTTCTCAAGGAGATTGAATTTGGACAAGACGGAGATTTTAATGAAACCCGGTTTATCAATACCCTGAATGCAGACTTAGCAAACGACTTGGGAAACTTGGTTAACCGCACCTTAAACATGGCGAAAAAATACTGCAACAGCGAGGTTCCCAATTGCTCAGGAGAAGACATTCCCGCTGACAATCAGCTCAAAGCGGTTGGCTCTGTTCTAGGTGACAAAGTTACTCAAGCTTATGAATCCCTGGCTTTCAGCCAAGCAAGTGAAGCCATCTTCACTTTAATTCGAGCCTGTAATAAATTTATTGATGAGCAGGCTCCCTGGAAGTTATACAAGCAGGGACAACAGCAGGCAGTAGAACAAGTGCTGTATGCTGTTCTTGAATCTGCTAGACTGGCAGCTTATCTACTTTCCCCAATTATTCCCAACATCAGCAACGACATCTACCAACAGCTAGGCTTTTCAATTGACTTTAACAACAAATCGTTAACAGATGTTACAGAACCGTTCGTTACTCATAGCGCTTGGGGAACACTAACTCCAAGACAGAAGTTGGGGGAAGCTAAACCAGTCTTCGCCAGACTGGAACAACCCCAAGCTGTTTCGTCTTAGCTACTAGCTGTTAGCTTTTTTCTGCTGTCTTTTGTCTTTTGTAGCTTAACTAATGACAAATGACAACTGACAGCTAATTACTTTTTTCATAAAAAACCGAGGCATAACAATCATGTTGAATAATTTCACCAGTAATGATTCCGTCTTCACGCCGGAACAAGTTTTAGAAAATCGGGGCCGGGTTGCCATTTTTATTGATGGATCAAATCTGTTTTATGCAGCGTTGCAGCTGGGGATTGAAATTGACTACACAAAGCTGCTGTGCCGCCTAACGGCAGGATCTCGGCTGCTGCGCTCTTTTTTCTACACTGGTGTTGACCGCACCAATGAAAAGCAACAAGGCTTTCTGCTTTGGATGCGTCGCAATGGGTATCGCGTCATTGCTAAAGACTTGGTGCAGCTGCCTGATGGCTCTAAGAAAGCCAATCTAGATGTGGAAATCGCGGTTGATATGATGGCTTTAGTGGGGTCTTACGATACAGCAGTTCTCGTGAGTGGGGATGGCGATCTGGCTTACGCGGTTGATGCTGTTAGTTATCGGGGTGTCCGGGTCGAGGTTGTGAGTCTGCGTTCAATGACCAGTGACAGTTTGATCAATGTGTCAGACCGTTACATTGACCTCGATGGTATCAAAGAAGATATCCAAAAAACGCCCCGACAAAACTACACTTACCGTCCGCTTTCTGGGATCGGTTTTATGGACGATCAGGAAGAAAGGTAAGCTCAAAGACAAAAAAATAATTGATATAAAGGCAGAAGGAATGAAAAACTTACAAGTTAGTAAAAAACTATTTCTTTTGCCTTTTGCGTTTTGCCTTTTACCAGTTTTATTGGTTGGTTGTAATCCGCAAAAACGTGCAGAAAAAAAGTTAGAGAAAGATACTTCCTTAGTGACAGATTTTGAGGGGAGTTTGGTATTTAACGATGTAACTTTGGATCAGGCGGATGAGCAGGGACGACCACTATGGAAAGTGCAGGCGAAGAAGGCGGTTTACACCAAAGATAAGAAAACTGCCCGCATTCAGAATCCAACAGGCGATTTGTTTCAGGATGGGAAACTGGTTTTGCAGATCAAGGCAAAGAGTGGAGAAATTCAGGAGGATGGAAAAAAAGTATTTCTCAATGGTCAAATTGTAGCTACCGATCCCCGTAATGGTGCGGTGCTAAAGGGAGATCAATTAGAGTGGAGGCCGAAGGAAGACCTGTTAATAGTTCGTGACAATTTGGTAGGAACTCATAAACAGCTGGATGCTACGGCTAAGGAAGGAAGATATTTTAGTCGATCGCAGCAACTGGAATTAATCGGTCAGGTTGTGGGAACGTCGAAAGACCCAGTGTTACAAGTGAGAACGGAACACTTGATTTGGCAGATTCCTCAAAAGATGGTTATAGGCGATCGCCCACTCCAAATTAATCGCTACAAAGGTCAAGCTGTGACAGACCAAGCTTTCGGTAACAGTGGTCAGGTAAACCTGAACACAAAGACGGCGACGCTGAAGCAGAATGTCCAGATAAATTCCTTGGAACCGCCGATGCAAATAGCTGGTAATTCTGTCACCTGGGATTTAACTACGGAAATGGTAACGTCAAACGAACCATTAAAGGTTTTCCATCGGCAGCAGCAAGTGACGCTGACCGGAAATCAGGGACAGGTAGATTTGAAGGGAAAAGTTGCTCGTCTGAGTGGAAATGTCAGAGGCGTTGGTACTCGAAATCAATCCCAACTTCAAGCAGATCGGGTGAGTTGGAATATTTCTACTGAGGAATTTGATGCTGTAGGTAATGTGACTTATAAACAAGTTAATCCGCCGCTGCACTTGACAGGCCCGCAAGCTGCCGGGAGGTTACAGGATCAGACGGTTGTCGTTACTGGCGGCGGTGGTGCTAACAGCGGCGGCAGGGTGGTGACGGAAATTATTCCTTAGTTAGTGGCTAATGGCTAATTGGGAAGAGCAGACAATTAGCCATTAGCCATTAGCGAATCAAAATGGCACCTGGACACCGGAGATAATTTCGTTACGGGTAGGTTCTCCGAGGTGCTTGGGGGCATCAGAGGTGCCGGGGCTGGGGGCGAGGGCAACGGGTAAGGTAGGTGCCATTCCCCACTGCTTGACAAGCTTTTGCACGATGATGTCTTGTTGGGTGCGGAAGTTATCGACGTTGCCGCCTTTGTTGATGATGGCAAACCAAACGGGGCCGCGATCGCGTGTTGGAACTACTCCAGCTAAGGCACTAACTTCTCGCAGGGTGCCAGTTTTGATAATTGTGCCTGGTGGAAGTTTGCGATATGCCATCGTTCCCCGGCGATCGCGTCCCGCGACAGGGAATAAGTCGGCAACGGTTAAATTGTGGGGCTGTAGATAGCGCTCCATTGCCATCAGCATCCCACAAACAGCACGGGGAGAGATGCGATTTTCAACTCCCAGCCCGGAACCATTTATAAGTTGAATTTCCTGCTGGGGAACCCCCGCAGATTTAGCCCCCAACTGGGCTACAACTGATGCGCCGCCGAGGGAATTGGAAAGCATCTCTGCCATCTCGTTGTTGCTGTAGATGTTCATCTCCTTGAGGATATGAGCCAGAGACATTGAGTGGTGGCGCAACAATAAGATTTGTTTCGGGAATCCGCCAAAATCTACCTGACTAACGGGGCTTGGGGGAGTTAGCACTTTCACACCACCAGCGATCGCTATTTGAGGTTTTGGTGTTCCTGACGGCATTAAGTTGTAGAGATATTGGGCATCTCTGGGCCACAAGCGGGGGTTAAATGCGGCTTTTAGCATTTGACCAGCCAAGACGGGGTTAGATTGGTAATTCATGTAGAAATTGCCCACAATCACCAAATTGCCGTTAACTTGGCGGATACCGCGCTTATTTAAAGCATTACCAACAGCGATCGCTTCCTCCCAAACAAAGAACGGATCGCCACTACCAGTAATCACCAAATCTCCCTGCAACACCCCATTTTTAATCGGCCCCGTGGCACCGATCAAAGTTTCAAACTGATGAGCTGGCCCCCAAGTTTCTAAAGCAGCTACAGAAGTAGCAATCTTAGTCAACGAAGCCGCAGGGATGGGAATAGTCCCTTGGTGATTTGCCAGTGTCACCGCCCCAGACTGAAGCCACACCCCCTGAGAAGCTGTAACAGCTCCTTTGGCTGACAAGCCTTTCAAGTATTGCCGCATAGCGATTTCAGCTGCGGGATCGGTTGCGCTGCTCAGGGCAAACAAAGGAACGCCCCGCCACGCCATTAGTTGGGCAGTATCGACTCCAGTTGTGTTCAACCCAGCCATATTCAGCCACAAAGTAACCAATCCAGAGCCAAATAATTCCAGCATTACTCACTTTCCTTTCTTAGTACAAAGAGCCTGCAAGAGCGTGCAAGCTAGAAATTAGACGAACGACCCAAGCGACTTCCGCCTGAATTTACCAATTTTTGGGGATTGGGAACTGGGAAAAGTTTACCCCACACCTGCCCTCTGGCCCCTAGTTTCTCTTATTTTTGCTTTTTACCTTTCCATGATTGCCTTCTTCATCGGTCATCGGTACTGGTAGAATTTTTAAGGTTTCTATCATTTTGATCAATGGGATCGACTCGCGCACGGATCGCAATTGACGCTATGGGTGGCGACCACGCCCCCGCCGAAATCGTTGCAGGGGCGCTTAGAGCACAGGAAGAATTGGGCGTAGAGGTTTTGCTGGTGGGCGATCCTCATCAGATTGAAGCCACTCTCAAGCAACACACCAGTTCTCATCTTCCTCAAATTGTGCCTTCTGAAGGCACAATTGAAATGCACGAGGAGCCTCTAAGCGGGTTAAAACGCAAGCCCAAGGCTTCGATTAACGTGGCTATGGATTTGGTAAAACAAAAGCAGGCGGATGCAGTGGTTTCAGCAGGACACTCAGGAGCCGCTATGGCATCCGCACTGCTGCGACTGGGACGACTGCGGGGCATCGACCGTCCGGCAATTGGTGCAGTTTTGCCGACAATGATAGCAAGTAAGTCGGTGCTAATTCTTGATGTCGGCGCAAATGTCGATTGTCGTCCTAAGTTCTTAGAACAGTTCGCACTGATGGGGTCAATTTATAGCCAGTATGTGCTGGGTGTTGATGAACCCAAGGTAGGACTGCTCAACATTGGGGAAGAAGAATGTAAAGGTAACGAATTAGCAATTCGCACTCATCAAAAGCTGCAAGAAAATTCGCAAATTTCCTTTATCGGCAATGCTGAAGGTCGAGATGTCCTCACGGGACGCTTTGATGTAATTGTTTGTGATGGTTTTGTAGGCAATGTTTTGTTGAAATTTGCCGAAGCGGTTGGTGAGGCGGTGTTGCATATCCTCAAGGAGGAGTTGCCTCAAGGACTGCACGGACAGATAGGCACGGCTTTGCTAAAACCGAATCTGAAGCGCATTAAGCAGCGCGTAGACCATGCGGAACACGGAGGTTGCCTATTGCTGGGAGTGGCAGGAATTTGCGTTATCAGCCACGGTAGCTCCCAAGCTCCCTCGATTTTTAATGCAGTTCGCTTGGCGACAGAAGCTATTGATAATCAGGTACTGGAGCGAATTCAGTCTCAAGGTCGGATTATTCAGCAATCAGCAGTTAGCGGTCAGGAAGAAGTGTGAAGTCTGTTAATGGCTAATTGGGGAACAGCTAAGGTCAGGATTTCTGATTGCTAATTGTTCATTAGCCATTAGCCATTAGCAAACAACGATTGATGGAGTGTAATGATACAGCAATTAGGTGTCGGTGTCGCCATTACAGGGAGCGGTTCCGCGATACCGACAGTTTCCCTGGATAATCACCAACTGTGTGAGTTGGTGGAAACGAACGATGAGTGGATAACATCGCGCACTGGCATACGTAAGCGGCGGATAGCGGCTACTGAGTCGGTAAGCGATCTCGCTACGGTTGCGGCTCAAAATGCGATCGCTATGGCGGGAATTTCTCCAACTGACCTGGATTTGATTATTCTGGCAACCTCAACTGCCGACGATTTGTTTGGCAGTGCCTCATCAATTCAGTTTCGGTTAGGGGCAACTAAAGCGGTAGCCTTTGATTTAACAGCCGCTTGCTCTGGGTTTGTCTTTGCTTTGGCGACGGCATCGCAATTTATCCGCACTGGCGTATATCAAAATGTCTTAGTGATTGGGGCTGATATTCTCTCGCGCTGGGTAGATTGGTCAGACCGGAAAACCTGCGTATTATTTGGGGATGGTGCGGGTGCTGTCGTGATGCAGGCTTCGACTAGCGATCGCCTCCTGGGTTTTGAACTCAAGAGTGATGGCACTCAACACCAGTCTCTGAACCTAGGATATAAACCACAGCCTAAAGAACTTGTTGCCGATGTCGCCGTCCAAGAAGGTTCCTACCAACCCATCACGATGAATGGCAAAGAAATTTACCGCTTTGCCGTCCAAAAAGTGCCGGAAGTGATAGAAAAAGCCCTGTTTAGAGCAAACATGAGCGTTGACCAAATTGACTGGCTGATCTTGCATCAAGCCAATCAACGCATTCTTGATGCTGTCGCCCAACGCCTAAATATTCCTGCTGATAAAGTCATCAGCAATCTTGCCAACTATGGCAATACTTCGGCTGCAAGCATCCCCTTAGCGCTGGATGAAGCAGTGCGAGAAGGAAAGATTAAACAGGGTGATGTAATTGCTACTTCTGGTTTTGGGGCTGGGCTAACTTGGGGCGCGGCGATTTTCCAATGGGGAAGATAATTCGATTTTGGATGCTCTTGATTTTGGATTGGGAATGTTATGAATTTTTAATTAATAACTTCTAACTCCTCGCCTCCTAACTTTTTTCAACTAACAACTGACAACTGACAATGACAAAAACCGCATGGGTATTTCCGGGACAGGGTTCGCAAGCAATTGGAATGGGAACGGATTTATTAGACTTGCCAGATGCTAAGGCTAAATTTGAGCAAGCAGAGCAAATTTTAGGCTGGTCTGTTCCGGAAATTTGTCAAAGCCAGGAAGATAAGGTATCGCGTACTTTCTACACTCAGCCTTGTTTGTACGTGGTAGAAAGTATTTTGGCGGATATGATGCGCTCTTCGGGACACCAACCCGACTTGGTTGCTGGTCACAGTTTGGGAGAATACGTTGCTCTCTACGTTGCTGGTGTGTTTGACTTTGAAGCTGGTTTAAACTTGGTCAAGCGCCGCGCTGAATTGATGGATAATGCCTTTGAGGGCATGATGGCTGCCTTGATTGGGTTTGACCGCACCAAGCTGGAACAACTAATTCAGGAAACTCCCGACGTTGTAATCGCTAATGACAACAGTTCTGCTCAAGTTGTCATTTCTGGAACAGTAGAAGCAACAGAGGCACTGCTGTCTCAAGTAAAAGCCAAGCGTATTGTCCGCTTGAATGTTTCTGGCGCTTTTCACTCCCCGTTAATGGCTCAAGCTGCTGCTGAGTTCCAGCAAGTTTTGGAGTCTGTACCATTTAATTCAGCCCAAGTGCCTGTGCTGTCGAATGTGGAACCCATTCCTGCTGTAGATGCGGATGTTTTGAAGGATCGCCTGATTCGCCAAATGACAGGATCGGTGCGGTGGCGAGAAATTTCCCTACAATTGCCATTAGAAGGGATTTCGCGGGTAGTGGAAATTGGCCCCGGCAAAGTTTTGACTGGTCTGATTAAGCGCACTTGTCCCGATGTCATCTTGCAGAATGTTGGTAACGTTGCCGAATTACCAACAGCAAAATAAACTTACTTTCAGTCTCCCATTGGGAACGACTGACTCTCAAAGAGGCTCTGCCTCGTGTGATGCAAAAACAACTAATTGTGAATTGTGTGAGGCTCCGCCGCGCTTACGCGCCGCTTCCCTAACACAGAAGGCATTCCAATGCAGTGCCTTAGAACGAGAAAAAATCCTTATCACCGCTACCCTCTATGGGCAAAGATCGCGAACCTGTTTCGAGTTTAGTTCTGTATCATGTCTTCAAATGGTCGGTGGTAAGTCCTGTGCTGCACGGATACCTCCGGGGGCGCATCTATGGGGCCGAACAGGTGCCTGCTACGGGGCCATTGGTGGTGGTGAGCAATCATGCCAGTGACTTTGACCCGCCGATTTTGTCCTGCTGTGTACGGCGACCTGTGGCGTATATGGCAAAGGAGGAACTGTTTAAGGTTCCGGTTTTGAAGCAGGCAATTCAGTTATACGGTGCTTATCCGGTGAAGCGTGGTTCCGCAGACCGGAGTGCGATTCGTTCGGCGCTGTCTCTGCTGGAGGAAGGATGGGCTGTTGGTCTATTTTTGCAAGGGACGCGGACACTAGATGCCCGAATTACAGACCCTAAACTTGGGGCGGCGCTGATTGCGGCTAAGGCGAAAGCCCCGCTACTTCCGGTTAGTTTGTGGGGTACGGAGGCGATTTTTAGGAAAGGTTCGCCTGTACCGCGTCCGGTGCCTGTGACAGTGCGGATTGGTCAGGTAATTGATGCTCCCAGTTCGACAGATAGGGACGAGTTGCAGGAAATAACTCAAAAATGTGCGGCGGCGATTCATGCCCTGCACGACTTAGGGCGTTGAAAAGATGAGCGAACCATTAGGCAAAAATTTGTGGGAACGGCTCAACAATTCGGCTTTAGTGAGATTTCTGCTATTGTTTGCCTGTGGCTGGGCTGCGGTAGAGATTTTAGAATATTTTGAGACGGTTATTGTCATTTTTACATTTGCAGCGATTGTAGCTTTTTTGTTGAGTTATCCCGTGCGATCGCTACATCGTTTTGTGCCTCACGGTGTAGCTGTGACTGTAGTTTTTATTTTCGGCATGACTTTGATCGTTGGTCTGACGGTTACAGTGGGGATATCAGTTGTATCCCAAGGGCAACAATTAATTGAAAGTTTGACTACGTTTTTCAATTCTATGTTGCCGCTACTAGAGCGATTAGAAAACTACCTTCGACAACGAAATATACAAGTAAACTTAAATCTTATCGAAGAGCAGTTTAGAGAGCAGTTACTCGCTGGACTTGGAATAGGGCTTGGTTACAGTCTGGCAACAATTCAAATATTTTTTGCAAACTTTCTGAACTTGATATTAATTGCTGTTGTTTCTTTTTTCATGCTCTTAGATGGGGACAGACTTTGGAATTTACTAATTAAATTTGTTCCCAATCACCTACAAAACCGAGTTACACTTGTAATAAAAAGGAAGTTTTTAGGCTTTTTTAGAGGACAATTATTGTTAAGTTTGTTTCTGACTACTTCTAGTTTTATTGTATTTTTAGTTTTAAACGTACCTTTTGCATTGCTTTTAGCAATAATTACGGGATTATTTGACTTGATTCCTGGGATTGGAGCGACTTTAGGAGTAGGGATAGTTTTTATTATTTTGCTATCTCAAAATGTTTGGTTGGCAATTCAAGTAGTAGCAGCGTGTATTGTACTTCAGCAGCTACAAGATAATTTGATCTCCCCTCGGATTATGCAAAATTCGCTCAATATTAATCCAGTAGTGGTATTTTTTGCCTTGTTAGTAGGTGCAAGAGTAGCAGGATTATTAGGTATTTTTATTTCGATTCCTATTACTGGGGTAATAGTAAGCTTGTTTGAGATTGACGAAATGAAAGCCGAAGTATAGATAAAGTACCAGAGGATTTTAAAGTTTCATCTTATTGGTAAAATACCTTAAAGGTAGGGTTGAGGCTATTAAGTATAGCCTTGTAAACTAAAATAAAACAGGATAAAAAAATGTCCGATTTAAGAGCAGAATTAGCAGAGTTGCTGGATGAGGCCGAGTGGAATTGGCTGATGCCTCATGCTGAACGCGATGCTGTGGTTGTTGTGGATAAAGGTTTGGATTTGCTGGATGTGGGGGTAGCGATCGCGTCTGATGATGTTTCCTCGGTGCAGCATTGGATTGTCGAACAACTAATTTACAAGCCTTCCCCAGAAGAGAAGCAAGATTGGAACGTCAACCACAAGAAGCGATTCAACGCCCTCATCGTGTCGCCTTACGTTTTGGTGCAAGAATACATCCCCGAAACTCCCCTGAGTCCCCAAGAATAAAAGCTCCTCATCGTAGTTTTTTGAGTTACCTCTAGCTTGGAAAGCGCGATCGCGCTGTGTAAATTTGGTCTAGGTGTAACAAAGTTTGTAGCAGCACATTTGCGCCTTGAGTACATTGTTCTGGCGAGGTATATTCATTTTCTGCGTGACTGATACCTGCTTTGCTAGGGACAAAAATCATACCCATATCGGTGAAATGTCCTATTTCTTGTGCATCGTGACTGGCACGGCTAGGCATTGTACAGTGGGTAAGTTTCAATGATAAACAAGCTTGAACAATTGCCTGTTGAATCTGTGGTGTTGCGAGAGTTGGTATAGTTTGTAAAATCGGGGCGATCGCTATCTCGGTTTGTGTTGCACTAGCGATCGCTTTCAATCTTTCTTGCAACTCCTCTGCTATTCCCTCAACATGAGTTTGAGATAAGTCGCGGATATCTACCGTCATCTCAACTCGTCCCGGTACAATATTGGCAGCATTAGGAAAGACATTCAAGGCTCCCACTGTTGCCACTTGTTGACCGGGCGTATTCTTAGCTAGATCATTTACAGCTAAAATTACTTGAGCGCCTGCTACTAAAGCATCCTGTCGCTGGTGCATTGGGGTAGTTCCAGCGTGATTTGGGCAACCTGTGATGGTAATTTTATACCGATGCTGGCTAACAATACCCTCAACAACACCAATTTCTCTACCCAAACTCTCCAGCACTCCACCCTGTTCAACGTGTAATTCGACGTAAGCAGCGATATCAGAGCGAGTGCGTTTTGCTGTGGCAATTTTATCCCAATTTCCACCAATGAGTTCTAAACAAGTTTCAATTGAGGCGCGATCGCGGCGACTATAATATTCTGGGTCTTTTACAACACTACCCGACATCGCCTTAGCACCTATCATTGTGCCTTCTTCGTCCGCAAATACAATTACTTCCACCGGATGAGTTAAGGCGATACGATTTTCGTGCAATACTCGCACAGCTTCAATTCCCGCCAACACCCCCAAAACGCCATCGTAGCGTCCGCCAGAGGGTACTGTATCAATGTGGGAACCTGTAGCTAATGCTGGTGCTTGCTGCTGACCGAGATAAGTGCCAATAATGTTACCAGCGGCATCTATGCGAACTGTCATACCTGCCTCAATCATCGAAGTTTGCACCAGTTGACGCGCTTGTAAATCTTCCTGAGAGTAAGCAAGACGACGCACGCCGTTGTTAGGGAGTTTGCCAATTTCTGCGAGGCTGGCGATGCTGCGGTTGAGGCGATCGCTATTCACCGCTAGCGGAGAAATAACTGTCATATACAAACTCCCTTATCCAATTTTCTTGTATTCTGGCTCAGTCTGGTAAAGAAGTTTTGGAGGCTCTGCCTCCGATTGTTGATAATAGTGCTAAATGTAAGTTAGAAATTAATATTTTTCAGCAGCCTTAATAAGAGGCAGCGCTTCTATATTTTTTTCCCAACTCAGACTAAAAACAACTGTACTTTTTTATTAACACATTTTTATATAGGAATCCGGTTTGATTTTTGAAAAAGATTACGAGAAAATACATAGGAGTACACAAGTATAAGAACAGACAATGATAAACCAGCATCTACAAACCGAAATTGTCTCACC
>NZ_JACJOK010000055.1:0-7390 GCF_014695505.1 Trichocoleus sp. FACHB-90 | reverse complement strand
GGGAAACAGCCACAGCGGAAGCCGTATAAAGCTGTGCATCTGGCTCCTGTGAAGATTCATGGGGCTTGGCTAGACGACAATTGCGCCTTATTGGAGTGGCTCAATGAGAAACCGGGTCTTGCGGCATCATGGGGTAAAATGTAGCAATCGCTACATTTTACCCCATGATGCCGCAAGACCCTAGATTTCATGTAATGAAAGCCGTGAATAAAGAACTAGATAAAGCCCGGAGAAATTCCCAAAAAGCGGCAAAAGGCCTAGAAGACAAAGCCGAATAAAAAATTATTCAATCGAGTTTAATTAAAAGTAAGTATAGCTTACTTAAGTTAGAAACATCTCTAGATGAAAAGCAATGGTGCAAGCTAGAAGCAGTCAAAGCAGCGTTCCCAATAATTGGCAAGATGCATAGCCTAAAAGAAGAATTTAGAGACATTTTTCAGACGGCGGTCAATGTCGGTGATGGAACTTTGAGACTTTTAGATTGGCTGTTTGAAGCAAAAACTTACTTTCCTTCAAGCGTAGGAACTATTACTCGCTGGTTTGGTGGAATTGTGGGCTACTTTGAGCAAGGTATACCTCGGGAGTTGTCGAGGGAATTAATAACAAGTTGAAACTAATCAAACGGTCTGGCTATGGTTTCAGAAACTTTAACAATTTTCAGTTACGCAGTTTAATCTACTGGCACCTTGATGTTAACTCAGCATAATATAGGCGGAAGAACCGTTTTTTTGAAGTTTCCTTTTTCTCTATTATCTCCTCACCTTTGCTTCGAGGGCTATACAAGCAACTTTTAAGAGAACATATATGTGCAATTGGTTCAGTATCCTTTGAGTCGGCAGTTAAACAAATAGCTCGAAGGTTAAAGATTTCCGGGACACAATGGTGACCCAAAGATGTGAATCAGATGCTAAGACTTCCTTGCGCCTACCTGAGGGAACTTTTACTCGTTTGACATTCTTGCAAAACCGTGATGCACCCGCCAGACACAGACTGTTTTTCAATTTTTCGGACAAGTAGATTGTTGGCACTGGGGGCAGAAATGAGCCGAGCGTCCGGCTAATCTGATTCGTGCAATGGGTGTGTTACAGACTCGACAGGGGACACCACCGCGGTTATAAACCCAGGCGACACCGGCATAGTTACCGTTGATTCCTTGGACGTTGAGAAAGTTACTAAAGGTTGTTCCACCAGCATCAATACTGGCTTGCAAAACTTGAATAATTGCTTCGAGGAGACGCGCAATTTGCTTTATGCTCAGGTGAGTACAAAGTGTTGTTGGTTGAATTTTACTGAGAAATAAAGCTTCATCGGCGTAGATGTTGCCGATTCCAGCCACAAGAGACTGATCGAGCAGGGCAGTTTTGATGGGACGACGACGATTTTGCAGTTTCAGAGCCAGGTACTCAACGGTAAAATCTGCGGAAAAGGGATCTGGTCCTAAATTCTGTAAACCAGTGATGACTCTTTCTGGAGGAGTTCCTGGGGGTACCCACCACATTTTACCGAAGGTTCGCTGGTCAACAAAACGTAATTCTTGTGAAGTCAAGCGATCGCCTTCAGCCGAATCACCTGTAAAAAACAACCGCACTCGCGTATGTTTCTGTAATGGCTCCTGCAAAGGGAGCCACAGTAACTGACCAGTCATCCGTAGGTGAACCCCCAACCAGCCTGCGGGGGAAAGTTCAGCAAGCAGGTATTTACCGCGTCGGTGCCACTGGGTAATAACTGAACCTGCCACCCCAGCCAAGAAATCTACAGAGGAAAGGGGGTGGGCAATGGTGCGTTCAAGCAACACATCACCACCCCCAATTTCTTGGTTGAGGGTCAGTTTATTTAGACCCCGACAAACTGTTTCAACTTCAGGCAGTTCTGGCACAACTTAACGTGAGTCAGTTCCCTGATTGGGAGCGCCTTGTACAACTGAGCTACCTTCTCCGGACTCTGGTGCGGCAGCGGGGTTCCCATCAACAACTCGGTTCCCCTGACCTGTTCTGCGAGTACGTTCGTCGATGGTGGTTTGTTTGCCACCGGAAGCGGCAGTAGTGGCTTTCTTGGCTCCTGGCTTCGGCGCTTCAATCTCTAGCACTTCGTTCATACCAAAGTTGTTGGTATTAACACCAGCGTAGTTGACATTATTGAAGCGGACAATTACTGGATATTTGATGCCGCTTTGGTCTACGGATGCAACAGTCCCAGTATCCTGAAACCAGAAAGATTCTTTGCGGAGAATCTGAACTTTTGAACCACGTTGAACCATAAGTGTTTTTTCCCTTACGTCATTAAGCTAAAGCGTACTACTGGATCGGGACTCGCACCAACCATCTAGTCTTTAAGTTTTATTACCGCTCCCGCCAGCGCACTCGGACGAAATGCGCGGGACGCCCCCAGATGTCAGGTGTCGCGCAAATTTCATCAATTGCCAAGTTGAAGGGAATTGAGGTTGTAATGTATTTTTGGGCGAGACTACCCAGGTCAGGCGTTAATTGGGCAGCAGCTGTGGCAGCGATGCCCAAACCCAAGATTTGCTCTATAGGACTGCGAGGTAGGATGAGATGGACACCCAAGGCTAGCCCGGCGGTCACGAGCATCCCGACAGACAAATTCGTGCCACAACGGGGATGCACAGCTAGGTTCCATTCGCCGCTGGTGGTGCGCTGGAGGGCGATGCGAACTGCACGATGCAAATCGGAGGTGTTAACTTGCCCGTAGATGTAAAAGCCTTGGTCGGTGGATAAACCGCCCAAGGTGTCGTTGTCCATTTGACGGGACGTTGAAGCACTTCTTGAGGAATGTGAGTTTAAGCGATCGCTCAAAACCCAAACTGTGGCGTGTTCTAAAGCGTGAACCTGACGCAGCATCAGAATTTCTTTCAAGCCGGGAACAAAGTTTAGCTGTTTGAGTAAATCAGCATCTTGTGTGGCTTGAGGGGCGGGAGAATCAAAACTCCAGAAGTTGCCAGTGTCAGAGGAAGCAGAAGCAGTAGTCATAGATCAGAACTACTCCAAACTTGCAGATTGATTAACTGAGATGTTTTTCAACTGTAGCGTCTACGCCTGGAAGTCGTTGGGAAAAAATGGCAATCATGCAAAGGTAAAAGGCAAAAAAAGAATTCTTCACTTTTGTCTTTTTCCTTCTCTAGGGGCTAGGAGTGTTGGGAGGCGCAGGCTGTGACGTTTCTGGAAGCGATGCGGGTCTAGGTAAGGATAATTCTATGCTGGGGCCGCGATCGTAAATTTCAATGTCCCACTGTCCCGAACGGTTAGATTCAAAGGCTATAAATCGACCATTGCCACTAATTGTCGGATGGCGGACTTCGCCTGAAATATTGTCGGTAATGACTTCAGATTGCAAGGCTTGGCGGTCATAAACGAATACATCTGGCTTGCCTCGCTCCTCGGAGATGTATACAATGTAACGACCATCAGCACTGATGTCTGGTTGTTCCTGAATGATGCTGGACTGATTGAGTCCGGGTAAATTAATCAGGCGACGTTGCCGGACATCATAAAGAAAGATGCCTCTATGGGCTTGGCGGGAGGAGGTAAAGACCAAGTAGCGCCCATCGTAGGATAGCTGGGGTTCTTGCTCGGCAGCTAAGCTATTTAAAGAGGCTCCGAGCAATTGTGGAGGCGGGGTGAGCAAGACACCATTGCTACAACTACTCAATCCAGCGAATAATCCAACTGCTAAAACTGACAGATAACGAATAATCATTTTAAAGAATGGCTAATAGCTCATAGCTAATTGACAATTAGCCATGAGCTATTAGCCATTTTATGAAATCACTTCATCACTAGGTGTTGGCAAGGGGCAGCAGTTAACATCATTTATACAAACCTTTCCCCACTGCAACGCCCAGCGTAGTAGTTCTACACGATTGTTAGTTTTGGTCTTGGTCAAGATATTGCTAATGTGATTATCAACTGTGCGTTTGCTGATTTCTAGCTTCTGGGCGATTTTGTCGTTGGTTAAACCACCAGAAACTAGCTCGATGATTTGCAGTTCGCGATCGGAAAGACTCGCGGGGATATGGGTCTCGCTACTGGACATAAGTATTTCTTCCTTAGTATAACTACTTATTATCTATTTCAATTTTAGAAGATCCTTGGCGGGTAAGCCTGATCCCGACTGGGATTGGGGCATAAGGGCAAGGGACAAGGAGGAGTGGGAAGAATAATTCATTCTTTATCCTTTATCCTGGGGGTAACTTTTTCCTTTTCTGGTAGGCTGAGTTTACGTACACAAGGAGTGCAGCTGTGACTCATCCCCGTGTTCTCTGCCTCGGAGAGATTTTGTTTGATTTGCTAGCCGAGCAATTGGGGCGATCGCTTGAAGATGTCGAATCTTGGACACCATACCCAGGGGGCGCACCCGCTAATGTGGCGTGTGCGCTGGTAAAGTTGGGAACGCCATCTGGATTTATTGGCTGTGTTGGTGAAGATGCGCCGGGAAACGAATTGGTAAAGTTGTTGCAGGATGTGGGTGTAGATACTAAGGGCGTACAGCGCCATCCTACGGCACCAACGCGACAAGTTTATGTTACACGCTCTTTGGAGGGCGATCGCACGTTTGCCGGGTTTGGCGAACTGGATACCACAGAATTTGCTGATACTCACCTGAGTGCGTCTAATCTGCCAGTGGCTTTGTTTGAAGAGGCTGATTTTCTAGTCTTGGGGACGCTGGAGTTAGCTTATCCCGATAGTAAGGAAGCGATCGCTCAAGCGCTGAATCTAGCAGATCAGTACGATGTCAAAATTGTACTAGATGTGAATCGGCGCGATATGTTTTGGCCTGACCCTAGCGCATCTAAGCCTCTGATTTTAGAACTCTTAAAGCACGTCGATTTCCTCAAGGTTGCTGAAGAAGAAGCCCAATGGCTATTTGACACAATGGATGCTGGTGCTATTACTTATCGTCTTGACTCAGTAGAAGGCGTTTTGGTGACTGCTGGGGAAAAAGGTTGTGCATACTGTCTGGGTGAAAATGAAGGTAGGCTGGCTGCTTTTTCCGTCCCGGTGGTGGATACAACAGGTGCGGGTGATGGGTTTGTTGCTGGTTTCATCCATCAGTTGTGTCAACATGGCATCAAAAGTCTTACCGATGCAGAAATGGCTAAGCGTGTGGTGAGATATGCTAGTGCGGTGGGGGCGACGTGTGCCATGAAGCCGGGAGCGATCGCTTCCCAGCCAACAGCAGCCCAAGTGAAAGAGTTTTTGGGAAAAATGAAGGATGAAGGATGAATTAATTCAGCCTTCTGAAGTGCTGCTGCGAAGTTTAATTGCTAGTCGCATCGCAGAAAGTCCCGAAAGGCGCATCACTTTTGCACAATACATGGAGTGGGTGCTGTACGAACCGCAGCACGGCTACTATGCTACTAATGCAGTTAATATTGGGGCGGAGGGTGACTTTTTTACTTCGCCTCATCTTGGTGCTGACTTTGGCGAATTACTAGCTGAACAATTTGCCGAAATGTGGGATATTCTAGGGAATCCAGTGCCTTTTACCCTTGTGGAAATGGGCGCGGGTGCGGGAATCTTGGCGGCAGATATTTTGCGCTATTTGCAGCAACACTATCCAGCAATTTTTGAGGTTTTGGAGTACGTTATTGTTGAAATTGCCTCTGGGTTAATTTCTCAACAACAGCAAGTTTTACAGAATATGCTGGGTAAAAGTGCTGCCTTAGTAAGGTGGTGTTCTCTAGAAGAAATACCAAAAGACTCTATTATCGGCTGCTTTTTTTCTAATGAGTTGGTGGATGCGTTACCAGTGCATCAGTTTGTTATTGAAAAAGGGCAAATTCGGGAAATTTATGTTACTTCGAGAGATGGAGTGACTTTCGAGGAAGTGACGGGCGTTCATTCGACACCAAAGCTGACAGAATATTTTGACTTGGTGGGGATTGAATTACCTTCAAGCGTTTATCCAGATGGATATCGCAGTGAAATTAATTTAGCAGCTTATAACTGGCTGAGTACAGTCGCCGAAGCGCTACAACGTGGGTATGTTTTAACAATTGATTATGGCTATCCGGCGACTCGTTATTATAGTCTAGGGCGGAGGCAGGGGACGCTACAGTGCTATTACCGCCATATGCACCATGACAACCCTTATATAAATATTGGGCAGCAGGATATCACAGCTCATGTGGATTTTACGGCTCTGGAGCGCTGGGGCGATCGCTTGCAATTGCCAAAGTTGGGTTTTACTCAGCAAGGGTTGTTTTTGATGGCGTTGGGTTTGGGCGATCGCATTGCTGCCCTTTCCACAGGTGGAGAAGATATCGTAAAGTCGCAAGGCATTTCTGGTTTACTCCGCTGTCGCGATACGCTACACCAGCTAATTGATCCAATGGGTTTGGGCAATTTTGGGGTGTTGGTGCAAAGTAAGGGGTTGCGGGAGGAGGAAAGAGAGCGAAGTCTCAAAGGTTTAAAAATGCCATTGATGTGATAAGTAAGCGATGCAAGAGAAAGTTTTATTTACCTTTGTACCCTATTTATGGGATCTTTAAATAATGGAAATATATTTTGGAGCAATATTAAAGCGTAGTTCTTCCTTATCCAAAATATGATATCAGAGAAAAACGGCTAAAGTCAATGCCTAATTTAACTTTTTATTTCCATTGCCACAGCAACCAAATCTTCAATTTTCTTAATATTTGGATCTCCAGCTAAATAACCAATTCCGCGATGCAAATGGAGGCGAAATTGATTAGCCAAAGTTTCTCGTTCAGTACCTAAGCCATCATTGTGACAGCGTTGTTTCAGGGCGATTAACAAAATATCAGACATTTCTCCGCCAAAGACGCGCCAAGTCATCTCGACATTGCTATCAGCAGGAATTGGCACTGGTGAAGGAATACTTGGTTCAGAGAGAGAACGACAAAATGCCCAGCGACAAAGGATATTCCACTGCTCTATTTTAGTGCGGCGCTTTAGCTTAGTAAGCTGCTCTTTGGCAGTTTGGGAAAGTTTAATTCTGTCAAGTGGTGGTTCCATGAGAAAGTGGCTCGGCTGAGTTAATTAAGTGCGACCCCCTCCAAAAGGTCGTCCCTTTGGGAAATCGCTCGTATATTCTTTACATTTAAGCAGGAGTTCTTAAAGATTGTGCAAAAAATGACTTGATCGATTGCACAGTTATGGTGAGCGAGTCAATAATGGTGACATAGGGAATTTACCCAAACGTACTCAAATAAGGTTTCAGAGGCGGGTTTCAAACCCCGCTTCTTCTGTTTAATTTTGTAGCCAATGCCAGGTTAAGGGGACTCGGTTGGATGAGACGGGTCTTGCGGCATCATGGGGTAAAATGTAGCGATCGCTACATTTTACCCAAAAAGAACAATGGACTTTCATCTAGATACCTTATTAAACTTACCGAACGTTACGGTTTTCAC
>NZ_JACJOK010000054.1:0-119939 GCF_014695505.1 Trichocoleus sp. FACHB-90 | reverse complement strand
AACGAAGAGGTTATGGGTTTAGAAACTTCAACAATTTCAAATTAAGAAGTTTTCTGACTTGGCATTTTGCCAGCTAATTTCAGTTTATTTTACATACCATGTTCGGTAGAGCCAGAATTCTTAACTCCTCACTTTTCCTTTTAAAAAATATTTTGTCCGGTTCTGTACCCCAGCGGAGGAATACTCTACAATACAGCGAATAAGCTGGCGTTCATGGTTTAAAGACGACAAACCCTATGGGTGGTGTGAGACAGTACGAAAATTCGATGATGTCTGAGAAACCCGAACATTTTCCTGTGTTGGGAGTTCCCGTTCACCTGTTGGATGACTATTCCAGCTGGTTAATCTCGCGTCTAGAGCGGAGGATGGGCAGTCATGTGGTGACGCTAAATGCAGAAATGGCAATGCAGGCAGAAGGCAACCCCACTCTGAGCGAAATTATTCGCTCCGCAGAGCTGGTGATTCCGGATGGAGCTGGTGTCGTACTATACTTGCGACTAAAAGGTAGACGCTTACGCCGCTGTCCCGGAATTGAACTGGCAGAGTCACTATTGCGGCAAGCTGGACAATTGGAACAGTGTCCGGTTTTTTTCTTTGGAGGCGCACCGGGAGTTGCTCAGACGGCGGCGGAGGCTTGGAGAGCTAAACTACCAGGGGTAGCGATCGCAGGTACTCAGCACGGCTACCTGTCGCCTGAAGCTGAACTAGAATTTATCCAAACCCTCAAAGACTTACAACCCCACGTAATTTTCGTAGGTTTAGGCGTTCCCCGTCAGGAATTATGGATAGCCCAACATCGCCACCTATGTCCGCAAGCAATTTGGATCGGTGTTGGCGGTAGTCTGGACATCTGGGCGGGGATAAAATCGAGAGCGCCCGCCTGGTTGCGAGATAATCACCTGGAATGGCTTTATCGGCTGTATCAAGAACCCTGGCGCTGGCGGCGAATGATGGCTTTACCGCAATTTGCCTTAAAAGCTGTGGTAAAAAATTATCAGTTTTGATGGTCATTAGTCATTGGCACCAAGTAGGACTATAGCAATCCTGGGCAAAGTCGTGAAATAATTCTTCCTTTGTAGCGCAAGCGGAATGCCTGCGGCTTGCCCTGTCCTACGATTTACAACTGCTATAGCAGTCCTAAATGATTCGTGAAGGCGAGATCCCCGACTTATTTAAGAAGTCGGGGATCTGAAGCGCTAACATTTCACAACTCAAATAGGATGGCTATATAACTAAAGACGAAAAAACTATACACTTAATAACTTTTTTATGACCACAACTTCTGGTCATCCCGGTATTGGCAAAAATCATCAACGTCAGGCACTGGATGCTGATGCGGGAGATGAATTGCGGGGGATGGTAAAATTGCGTTCCGTGAAAAAAATCTATCCTAATGGCAGTTGTGGGCTATTAGATGTCAACCTAGAAGTCAAGCGGGGGGATTTCATATTCGTCACAGGGCCTTCTGGTTCTGGTAAGTCAACACTTTTGAAGTTGCTGTACGGGGAAGAACGTCCCACTGACGGCGAAGTAATTGTCGATAACTGTAACGTCGGACAACTGCGCGGACACAAGTTGTCTTTGTTGCGGCGGCGGATTGGCGTTGTCTTTCAAGACTACAAACTCATCCCCCGGCGCACGGTGACGGAAAATATTTCCTTTGTCCTGTGGGCGCAAGGCTTCACTCACAAGGAAATTGAGCGTCGTTTAGTTCCCACCCTGAAGCTAGTAGGCTTGCAGCATAAAGCCAGCTGTTTTCCAGAGGAACTGTCTGGGGGAGAGCAACAGCGAGTCAGTCTTGCGCGTGCGATTGTGGGAACGCCGCCACTGTTATTGGCAGATGAACCGACTGGGAACTTAGATCCAGATAATTCGGCATCGGTACTGAAAATTCTTCAGAAACTCAATGCTTTCGGTGCAACAGTGATTGTGACAACGCACGACGAACGCTTGCTACGGATGGCGAATAAAACTGTGGTGCAATTGCGAGATGGAAGATTAAAAATTAAAAATTAACAACTTTGCTTTTTTAACTTTTATTGGGCGCTGCGAACTAAAATTACAGTGCTTTTCACGCCACGCGCGATCGCTCCCGGTATATTTCCTTTAATCGCTTGCTGCAACATTCCCTCACGACTGGCACCTAATACCACCACATCACAATCATCGGCGTGCGCCAAATTGATGACCGCATCGGAAACAGAAGTAGCGCGAACCGGAATTGCCATCACACTTGCACTCAACTGGCTACTGAGGAAAAGAGCAGATTTTTCCAGCACAGCGGTGTCAGGCAAAAGTGTGGAAGGATGGAAAATTTGGGCTAATTGGATGGCTGGTGTATGCGACAGGGAAAGCAAAGAAGGTAAAATTTGCAAAGCTTGCTGGGCGTTAGGGCCACCAGCGATAGGAACCAACCACTTGCGGAAAGCCGAAGGTAGCAGACAGAAGGATGAATTAGAAGTAAATCCTTGACCTATTTTCACCAACACCAGCTCACAAGGAGCCTGTCGGATAATCGTGTCCACAACATCGCCAAAAATGCGACCTTGGGTGATGCTGGTGCCTTTCCAGCCCATTAATAACAAATTGATGTGTCGCTCGTTAATCGTTTCCAGGATCGCCTGAGAGATATCGTGGGATACCCGAATCTGGGTGTGAATCGGAATATTCAATTCCTTGCCTAGTTTTTCCGCCTGACGTAGCAAGCGGCGACTAGCACCCGTCTTCACAGGTGATTGCGCGGGGGCGCTGCTGCGTCCAACTGAAATCACCTGAAGACACTCTAATTCATAGTTACGATCGCGGGCAATTGCCGCTGCCATCTGCAACAGCGCTGGTGCTGTTTGCGGGTTGGCTAAGGGAACTAGCATTCGTCCGCTTCCTGTGGCAGGAGCGCGAGTTTGATAAACTACATAGGAAGGTTCCGACCGGGGGCCAATACTGCCAGTTTGACCGTTCAGCTTGTCTGCTTCCGCCTTAATAATATCGGCGCGGGTAATAATCCCAATCAGCTTGCGTCCTTCCGTCACTGGCAATCGGCTGATTTGATACCGATTAAGTAAATATAAAACATCGCCAAGCGAAGCAGTAGCAGCGACAGTCACAGGTTGCGGTGTCATAATCCGCGATAGGGGGAGATTTCCCGGCAGACTGCGCTCCTTGTAAATTGCTAAATCTGTTTGGGTGACAATACCAACCAGCAATCCCTTGTCTACAACGGGGAAACCGCGATGATGGGAACGGGAAAAAGCTTGCATCGCTTCATCAAGGCTGATATTGCTAGGCAAGGTTTCCACCCGGCGCTGCATTACATCTGCTGCCTTGAGATTTGCCAATAGCCCATCGGTAGTCGGCTTTTTCTCTAAATGAATGCCATTCCACTCTAAGAGGCGACTGTAAAGCGATCCTCTGGTGATCTTTTCCGATACCAGATAGGAAACTACCGAACCAATCATCAAAGGTAAGACAAGGTTAAAGTCCATCGTCATTTCAAAGACAATGACAATGGAGGTGATCGGAGCTTTGGCAACGGCGCAGAAAAATGCCCCCATGCCAGCGAGAGAGTAGGTAGCAGGCGAACCTACTCCCAGAGTTGCCTGTTGCAGAAGTCCCACTAGATAGCCCAGCCCAGATCCCAAAATTAGGGAGGGGGAAAATAAACCACCGGGAGCGCCAGAGCCACAGGCGACAAGTGTTAAGATATACTGCGCGACAAAAGCTATGGTCGTAAATTGCCAAGCCGCCTCACCCGTGACTAAAAATTCTCGCAAACCTGTGTTGTCCCGAAAGCTTTCCGGTAGCAAAGCGATCGCTATCCCAGAAATCAAACCAGCCAAAGCGACTCGTTGACTTAAAGGCAGTTTCAGGGTGCGATAGAAGCCGAGACTGGCAAAAATTCCCTTACAAAACCATGCCCCCAACAACCCAGCCAAAGCTCCCAACAACAGGTAAAAAGGAATCTCTTGCACAGAGAAGCTAGACTGAGATGCTGTTATCGTCAAGTTGAGTTCCAGGCTGCGGCCCCCTAATAGCCGCGAGACAACCGCACCGATGAAGGATGCTAAAATTGCTGTCCCTAGAGTCAGGTCAGATAAATCCTGAAGCAGTTCTTCTACAATAAATAGGACTCCAGCGATCGGCGCATTGAAGCCAGCGGCTAACCCGGCACCAGCACCCGCAGCAATCATCTGGCGGCGATGGTCGGGGGAGGTCGGAACCCAGTGACTCAGTTGGGCGGCGAGGGCTGCACCCACATGAACGGTTGGGCCTTGTCGCCCCAAGGTAAGCCCGGAACCCAAGGACAGGATGCTGCTCAATAATTTAACTATGGCAACCCGTAAATTCAGCGCTATGGGAAACTGAGCAAGAGCAGCTTTGACATAAGGAATACCGCTACCAGCAGCTTCCGGGGACTGACGTTCCACCAACCAACCGGAGAGGAATCCAAAGGATACACCAATGGCAGGGAGGACGATCCACGCTGGTAAAAAGTGGGACGCATGAACTCGCCATGAGCCTAAAGCCCCAACTGATACTTTTAATAGAACTCCTGAGAGTCCCGATACTAAACCAATCAGACAAGCTTCAGCGATCGCTACCCGCCGTCTGGGACGTAAGAAAGTTTTGAATTGTAAAGAGGCGATATATCGCTTCTGAGTTTTGAGTTTTGATTTGAAAGACTTTAACCGAGAACTTAACTCTCTCAAATAATTCATAATGCACTCAAAACAATCAATAGCTAATGGCTAATTGCTAATTGCTAATGGTGGATCAATTAGCAATTAGCTACTAGCCATCTTGCAACTAACTAATAACTTTTCCGGTGACAGATAGCCCTTCTACAATTAGAGAAGGTGTATAAAGCGAATCGTTCCAATCGGCATCGCCTCCCAGTGCTACTAACTGTTTCAGCGCTGTGTAGACGTTACCCGCAACCATCGTATCTTTCACTCGCCCGACTACCTGACCGTTCTGTACGCGGTAGCCTAGCTCAACGTTAACCGAGAAGTCGCCAGAAATACCAGCACCGCCGCCCAGCATCTGGTCTACCACCAGTCCATCATCCAATTTTTGCATCAAGTCCAACAGCGTCCCCTTCCCTTGCCCAACCAGCAAATTAAATAATTCTGGTGTGGGATAGCTGCCTAAACCGGGGCGAAACCCGTTACCTGTGGTGCCGCTGCCCAGCTGCCGCCCTGTGGTGCGGTCGGTGTAAAATAGTTGCAAAATGCCGTCTTTGATAAAGATGAGTTCCCGCGTGCTGGTGCCTTCATCATCAAAAGGACAGCTGAATGGCCCCGATTGCGGGTTTTGGGAAATGGTGATGGCTTCTGATGTTACCTGTTCGGTAAGGCGATCGCTCCAGGGAGAAGCACCTTCGATTACCCGTTTGCCATTGAGTGCTGCTGCAACTGTCCCCCAAAGCATTTCCGCTGCTTTGGCGGTGAATAGCACTGGTACGCGACCGATGGGGGGAGAAACGTTTTCTTTAGACCAACTCAAGCGCTGCACAATTTGGAGAGCCAGGGCGACTGGATCGAGTTTGCCTCGCTGGGTTTGCCCATCGCTGACACTAAGAATATCATCCCCCCGCACCCATTCTGCTCCTAGATAGCAGCTGAGGGTGGTATCGGTATAACGGCAATCTAGCCCTTTAGAGTTGATAAATCGCGTAGTTTCTGATTCGCATTCCCAGGTGCTAGAACAGAGGACTTCTGGGTAAGCGTCTCGGACGATGGCGATCGCTTCTTTGCCCATAGACACCAGATCCTCAACTTGTACTACCTCTCCCAAGTCTGGATAGTTGCCTTTAGTACCATCAGTTAGTTCCACGGTTTCTGGTGGGTTGAGCTTAGCGATCGCGATCGCCCGATCCACCAAGGCTTGCGCTTCCACCGATCCATAGGCGACGGCTAGCCCCGGACGCCCATTTTGCCACAGCCGCAGGGCTGTGCCTTCTGCTTGAGCTATTTCTAACTGTTTGAGTCGGTTGGCTTCAAAAAATACCGGTCGAGATAGCGATCGCGACTGATAAACCTCCGCTGCTTCTGCTCCTGAGTGCAAGGCTAGATCCAATAGCTGCTCTGCTAGCGTCTCTTGTGGCAAATCGTTAAAACCCATATCTATTGATAACTATGGAATAGGCAACCGCCAAGACGCTCTTAAAAGGCAAAAGGAAAAAGCGCCCCAACGATAGGGTCTAGCTATACTTCCCCGAATCTTGGGGCAAGACAGTAAAAATGCAAAAAAAAGAGAAAATATTCCCTAGTAGTAAATAATCTTCTAGGTGGGCATTTTAACTTCTTCTGGTGCTTTTTTTTGCTTTTTTCCTTTAACTTTTTTAAGAGAGTCTAAAGTAGTAAGCAATCTTCATCTGGTGGCATTTTAACTTTTTATGAGAGTCTTTTTCTTTTTCCCTTTTTACTTTGCCATCAGAGTCTTTTTACTTAATTACAGGCAACTCTTGCAGTAGCCAAAACCCCGCAAACGATTCTGTCTGGGGGTTGGACTGTAAAGCTAAAAAATGCACCATCCCCGCTTTTTGCTTAGCCTGCTCAAAGTTTTTGGCTTCCTCCAGAATTTTTGGGTCTTTGAGATTAGCCAGAACCCAGCTATTACTCTCCCCCGTCTCCAATAACAACCTAGGCGACGCACCACTGCTGAACTTGATAAAAGCTGGTTCAATCCCAGACATCCAGCCAGCCATTGGTGTCGCCCTAGGGGAAAAAATCACCACGCCAGGAATCGGCGTTTGAGGCGCAAGAGGTGCGGTATCTGTGGCACCTATCAATGGGAAAGCTTCCCCAAAGCCAATATCCCACTCGTGCATTTCCTCAAATTCCGCCGCAGGCAACGTTACAAACGCCCACTGCTGACCTCTCAAGGCATCTGGTAGAGGCTGGGGTTGCTGGGGTTGGTATTGCACAGACGGATTAGGCGCAACAAGTTGATAGCCCGGTTCTTTGGGATAAACTTCCTGCATCCGTTCTTGTAGCCAGAGATACAGCGAAAAAGTCCGGCGAGAAAGTTGAGCTGAGATGCCCAATTCATCGCACGCTTTGACGATCATCTTGGTCATCGGACGGCGGAAAAAGCGGATTTTTTGGGGAGGGCCGGTTTTGGAGGATGCGATCGCCTCCTCCAACGTCGTCCGCAACCATATCGAATTCACCTGGTTATTAGGGCAGAACTGAGCATAACGAAACAAAGACTCAGGTTTTGTGCGGGTATCCAAAGGACTCTCGCACACCAATAATTCCCAAATTTTTTTCTGATTCTCGTCCAAAATCGGGCGAGAGTAAAAATCTAATTCCCAAACTGTTCCCATACCAAGGCGCTCAAAACTTATCCTATCTTTTATGATACGGGGGAAGCATCCCTTGCCCTTCATGATTTACATAGACGGCTCTTACGGCGAAGGCGGCGGACAAGTGTTACGCACTTCCCTCAGCCTTGCCACTATCACAGGTCAACCGATACGCATCGAACGCATTCGGGCGGGACGCAAAAAGCCCGGACTAGCTGCCCAACACCTGACAGGGGTACGGGCGGCTGCGGCAATTTGCAACGCCCAAGTACAGGGGGATGAGTTGGGTTCAACGAATTTAGAGTTTACCCCCAGTTACTCTGTTCAAGCTGGAAAATACACCTTTGATGTCAGCGACGCACGGGAAGGCCGATCGGCGGGTGCTGTCACTTTGGTTTTGCAGACTATCTTGCTGCCCTTAGCTCTCGCTCGCGGCGATTCTCAAATAATACTGCGCGGCGGCACCCACGTAGCTTATAGCCCCTCACTCTCCTACATTGAGCAAGTTTACCTGCCCATCTTGAAACGAATGGGGGTGCAAGCTGAAGTAAGGCTACACCGTTGGGGATGGTATCCGCAAGGCGGCGGAGAAGTGGAACTGCGCCTGGGCGGCGGTAGCACCCTCAGCAGCATTAATTTACTCGAACGAGGAAAATTGCAGGAAGTGCGGGGTTTAGCTGTGGTGACACAACTCCCATCCCACATTCCGCAACGGATGGCAAGCCGTGCAGAGAATTTGTTACACGAGGCACATCTGAAAGCCACGGTGCGTCCATTGCGAGAAAGGGGTGTTGCACCAGGGGCGGGTATTTTTCTCACAGCTGAGTATGAAGACAGTTTGGCTGGTTTTGGTGCCTTGGGGCGTTTGGGGTTGCCAGCTGATAAAGTAGCCGAAATAGCTTGTCAGGAGTTGCTGAATTTTCATAAAACTAATGCACCTGTTGAGGAGCATTTGGCGGATCAGTTGCTATTACCTGCGGCGTTGGGTTCCGAGACGAGTCAATACCGAGTAGCTGAGATTAGCACCCATTTAACTACCAATGCTTGGGTGATTCATCAGTTTGGCATTGCATCGATAACTATAGATGAAGTTGAGCGGGTGGTGACTGTAACACCCAACACTTAAAGGGGCAGCGATGTTCTAAGAGGGCGATCGCTTTCTCTTTCCCCATCTGGCAATCAGAAACTATATTTAGCGCCCAGTACCACAATTTTGTCCCTATAATTTGCCTTTTGACGTAAATCACATTTTTCTCTGATGAGAATCGCGCCTCTAAAAGCTGGAGATCACCTATTTTGATGGTGAATTTGAACGAACATCTTTGAAGAAGATATAAGTCCACTATCGAGAGGAATAAAAATATGCCAACGTCTTATTCAGTAACTTCTTCTGTAAAACCTGCCGATCAAAACGCGCTGACTCAGGCTGATGTTTCGGGGAATACTGTTGCTGGTGTTCTCCTAATTGTTATTCCTTTGAGCATTGTTTTAGGAGCTGTTTTATATAAAAAGTTTCGTCCTAAACATCGTGCTACTCTTCTGCTGGAACAGATTGAAACTTTAGAGAGAAGCTGGCGGATTAGTCGAGAAAATAAATATTAGTGGCAGACAAAACGATAGCAGACTACCACCGTCCTTTCTCCCAGTTATGTCAAAATCAACCCACGAATAATTCATAATAAAAGGATAAATTAGTCGTTGCATAGGTACGACAAAAATATGACCCAGCTTTCCTCTAATCGCACTCCCCGCCGTGGCAGAATATTCCCCGAATACACTATTCCTCCAGAAGAACTAGCAAGACGCAAAGCCGAACTAGATGCCTTTTATCAGCGTTGTCGCGCAATTTTTGAGCGAGTCCGTCCTGAGTTAATAGCCGACCACTACAACTGGTTTATCGTCATTGAGCCAGATAGTGGAGACTATATCATTGATGCTGACGAAGAGGTGGCATCAGAAAAAGCTCGTCAAAAGCACCCCCATACAAAGCTTGGCGCTTTCCGTCTCAATGAGACAGGAGCCTGCGGCAGAATATGATTTCAGGCAGATTCGGCGACATCGGTGAGCTATTTTTTGAAATTGAATTAATTGCTGCTGATGGAGAGCCTATTCAGGTCGAAGCGCTACTAGATACAGGTTTTACTAGCGGCTGGTTAGCGATTAATACTCAAGACATAGATGCTTTAGGCTGGTCTTTGCTCGAACCTAGACAAGCTATGCAAACAGCACAAGGAGAGAAATTTTTTGATTTCTATACGGGAAAGGTGCGGCTAGATGGAGAGGAATTTACTATTCCAGTTGTTTCTGGAGAAGAGCTTCCAGAAATGTTGATCGGTTTGCAGTGGCTAAAAACGCGACGGATGGTGGTAGATTTTCCGTTAGGAGTGTTGAATTTAGGATAAGAGCGATCGCATTAAATTCGCCTGACTAAAGTGGGAGCGATCGCTAAAGAATCCTCAAATATTGCTCCTCGCCGCTTCAACTCCAGCCTCATCTCCTCACCAAGTCCTACATTCCATCCAAATTCAGCATTCTTAACTTTTGCACCGTTCAGGATAGCACCACTGAAGATGGCACCCTTCAAGTCAGCACCACTCAGGTCTGCACGGCTCAGGTTGGCACCCTTCAAGTCTGCACCAGTTAAGTCCGCACTACTCAGAGAAACACCAATCAGCTCAGCACGCTTGAGGTTAGCGCCAATCAAGATGGCACCATTGAGGATGGCACCGCCCAGGATAGCATGGCTCAGGTTGGCATGGCTCAAATCGACGACACTACTCAAGTCTGCACCGCTCAGGTCAGCATGGCTCAGGTTGGCACCCCGGAGATCCACCCCCCGAAGATCCACACCACTCAGGTTGGCGCAACTGAGATCGGCACTGCTGAAAATAGCATGGCTCAGGTCGGCACCACTGAGGTCGGAACAGCTCAAATTGCCATCGCTGAGGTTGAAACAGCTCAGATTGACCCCACGGAGATCGATATTGCTCAGGTCGGCTCCTGCGAAATCTTCGGCAGGATTTAGAGCGGAAATTTCCGCCAGCTCAAACAAATCATCAGTTTGTGCCTCTACAACCAGATGAATCAGTTCTTCAATTTCCTGAAGAGATTTTGTCTTAGTCATATAGCAACACTGCCTGACTTAAATAGGGCGTTAATTTTGCATCTATTAGCCACTGGGTAATCATTGTGTTTAACACTACCCTCTTATTAGAATTAATATCTTCTAAACCCAATCCTTGGATATCCCTCAACAAGACATCTTTCTTTGAAACTTCAAAGAAACCTGTCACAATGCAAGGCTTTTTCGTCACATACAAAGTTCCCAGTTTTTCCCGATAACTCACGCCAATCAATACTGGCTGACTCCTCTCTTTTGTAAAAGTCCAAGACGGGTTTTCTGGCTCCCCTTGAGTTGTAACTTGATAAGCAGTGACTCCAAATTTATTCATCATATCTGCTTTTTGCTCCCCAGTGGCGTTTGCTTTCGCTTTCGCTTTAATCTCACTTAGGGCAGCATCAAAGTCTCTGGAATTTTGAGATTTATTAACTTCCCGATTTTGTCTATCCGTGTGAATCAAAAGTTGACGCGAGCCTGTTAACTTACGCGAATCATAGGGCATCACGCCATTTGTCAGCTTCAGTTTTAGTTTTGCACTTTTTAAACCAAACTTGACTTGACCGCCCAAGAACGACTCCCAATCTTCTTTGAAACTCACGGTCAAGTAGAGGTCAATGTGTCTAGGTGATTTTGGCTCCCCGTTCAATTCCATGTACAGGCAACCAGATTTGTTTTCTAGCTGAACCACCCGAAGCGGCTGGGGGAGAGGCTTTTGCATTAGAGCATCTCAAGAAGTGCAAATACATTGGGTAGAGAATCCGCAAAGTTGCCACTTCAGTTGTAAATTAGTCTATTCCTTTAGCAGCAAGATGCACCAGTTGCTTTGCCTACCTGGTATGACTCATTCGGCAATTACTTAAGTATTAATAAAGCTAACACAGAGGTGCCATCCATCAACGGTATTGGCTACCAATTGAAACATACAATTGTCCTCAGCCATCGTCAAAAATTGCCCCACGCTGCTTCAGCTCAAGCTTCATCGCCTCGGAAAGTCCTAAAGCCCCTATTAGGCGAGCATTTTCTACATTGGCACCGCTTAAATTGGTACGCTTGAGGTCAGCATTTTGCAAATTCGCCCTGCTTAAGTTGGCACCACTCAAGTCAGCATCACTGAGAGTAGCACCACTCAAATCTGCTGCCACCAACTGGGCATTAGGTAAGTAAGCGCTGTATAAGTTTGCACTCTCCAGATTGGCACCACTGAGGTTAGCGCGGGGCATTTTGGTACGCAAATCGGCTCGACTCAGGTTAGCACCGCGCAAGTCAGCATCGCGGAGGTTGGCATTACAAAGGCAGGCACCAGCCAGGTTAGCACTTTCTAGGTTGGCACGGCTCAAGTCGGCAAATGTTAGGTCTGCGTCGCTCAGATTGGTATCATTGAGGTCAGCATTGCTCAGGTCGGCGCTGCGGAGGTTAATACCGCTTAGGTCAGCTTTGGCAAAATCCTCAGATGGATTGATGCCAAGCATTTTTGCGTGAGTCAGGAAGTCGAGATCCGTAGCTTGCCATAGTTTCCTGACAAGAGAGGAGTGCTGTTGCTGGTAGTCGTTCGCCGCTTGTGAGTCGAGAAGAGCATCTGAGACTAAACGTAGATTTTTGAGCGCCAGTCCCTCTGTTCGACTGTCTGGCAATTGGAGGGCGATCGCTCGACACTCTTGAAAGCATTCCTTCGCCTGGCTATACTCCTCTAAGGAATAGTAAACCGCTCCCAGATTCAAGAGCGTTTGCATCTCACTTTGACGATCTGGAATTTCGCGGACAATGGTTAAACGCTGTTGCTGGTAGGCGATCGCTTTTAGCTCCTCTCCCATCAGGTAGTAAGCATTTCCCAAGTTACCAAGGGCATTCCCCTCACCGCGTCGGTCTTGGATACTTTGAGCTAGATTCAAGTGCTGCTGATAGAATGCGATCGCTTGCGGTAAATCTCCTAAAGCTTTGTATGCAGCTCCCAGATTTCCTAAAGCTGCTCCCTCTCCAATGCTATTTTGGCTGGCTCGATACATAGAAAGCGCCTCTTGCCAAGACTGCATTGCAGCCTCTAGAGACGCGATTAATCGCGTCTCTAGATAGGTCTGATATTGCTCAATTCCTTGCTTTAGCAGTTGGTCGGCTTCAGGAGCCATACTCCTCCTCTGCACCAGATGAGGTAATTAAATTAAGAGCTATTAACTCTTAACTCCTAACTTTTTATAAATAGCCTTTTTTTATTTTTTAGCAGATTGCTCCGCGTCGCCTCAAGTCCCGCTTTATGCTCTCTGGCAATCCTTCATTCTCGCCAAATCGAGCCTTCTGGACTTTCGCACTGCTTAGGTCAGTATCGCTGAGGTTAGCACCACGTAGGTCAGCGCTGCTCAGGTCAACACCCTGCATATTCACACCAATCAAGATGGCATTACTCAGGTTGGCACGGCGCAGAGAAGCATGACTCAGGTTAGCATCGCTTAGGTTGACACAGCACAATTTCGCATCCATCAAGTTGGCGCGGCGCAGGTCAACTCCAATTAGTTTGGCATCATTGAGAGTAGCGCAAAGCAAGTTGCAAGTGTTGAGGCTAGCACCAACCAGGTTGGCACCGCTCAAGTTGATATTGATCGTGTCAGCACAAATCAAGTTGGCACTGATCAAGTTGGCGTTGCTGAGGTCAGCATTGTTCAGGTTGGCTCTGCTCAGGTTAGCACCACTGAGGTCAGCACAACTGAGGTTAGCAGCCAGTAACATAGTACCGCTCAAAATGGCACCGCTCAAATCGGCACCACTCAGGTCAACACCACTCAGGTTCCCACCAGCAAAATCTTTCAGAGGATTTAATCCAGCCATTTGCGCTAGTTCAGAGAAATTATCCGTCTCTGCTTCTACGACGCGCAGGATCAGGTTTCTGATTCTCTGGAGAGATTTTTCATTAGGCACATTCCCACTTGGCCTGATCTGCATAAGGTTTTATATTTGACTCCGAGACGCTCAGGGCAATAATTCTCTCTATCACTGCCCTCTTGTTACGACTAATGTTTTTCAAGCCTAGTTTCTCTGCATCAGGATAGTCTGCCGCCAGACTTTCTTTTTGTAACTGAGTCAAAATTTCTTCTAAAGAGCTTTGCAGCTCAGTGGTATTTTTATTTTTCAGTTGCTCTAGTTTTAAGTTTGCACAATTTGGGTATTGCATTACTTACCTCTGGGTAATTTGTTTAGTGTCTCTGTATCTAGTTTTAAAATACCATTGTACTGTAATGGATTACGCTAATGGGTATCCAATCTTTACGCCTTTTGGCTGAAAGTTTGGTTACAAAAAACACACATAATTTACCTACATAGGGATAGAGGTCATTTGAGTAATCGTTGCTTATGCCTTGTATCCCAAAATACTTCTGTAAGCTTAATAATAGTTAATACATGTCTTAGGGATTTTATTTTAAGTATGTTATATGTAACATTTTATTATCAAAGGAGTAATTAAAAATACTTACTTCAGGATAGAGGAGTAATCTCGATGATTTGCTTAAAAGTGAATAGAAAAAAATAAGCTGTCACCTATTCAAATTGCAATATCAATTAATCGTTTTTTGTCAACTGTCGGTCGTTGGTTGGTTGTTGCAAGTAATTTATTGCACCAAGGTGAAATAGAGGCGGTCGCCTCCCTTCCCAGGAAACGAGGGAAGGGAGGCTAGAAACGGGCTTTTGTAGGGTTTATTTGTGGCTGCCGATATATTCTTGCAATGACTTCACCTGCAAGGGTTGAGACTGCAAAGAACGAATCGCCGCCGCCGTAGCTTTGGCACCAGCAATAGTTGTGATCATCGGGATTTTGTAAGTTAGAGCGCTCCGGCGAATCAGCCGACCATCTGTCTGCGCCTCTTCTCCAGAAGGCGTAGTGATAATTAGCTGAATCTTGCTATTTTTAATTGCATCTAGCACGTGAGGACGGCCCTCATGCAATTTCAGCACCAATTCAACATCTAACCCGTTCTCTCGCAACACTTTCCTAGTGCCTTCGGTTGCCATTATCTGGAAACCTAATTCCATCAGGTTTTTCACCACAGATACAACCGCCGCTTTATCGCGGTTGTTCATCGACACGAACACCGTCCCAGATAAAGGTAAACGCTGTCCTGCTGCCAATTCTGCCTTAGCAAAGGCTGTCCCGAAGTCGGCACCAATTCCCATCACTTCGCCCGTGGAGCGCATCTCAGGGCCGAGAATGGTATCTGTGCCAGCGAATTTCTCAAAAGGCAATACCGCTTCTTTGACCGCAATGTGACTGGGCATCACTTCCTCGGTAAATTTGAGAGATTCCAGGGTCGTACCTGCCATAATTCGGGATGCTAAGCCAGCTAAGGGAACTCCGGTGGCTTTGGAGACATAAGGCACGGTACGCGAGGCTCTGGGGTTGGCTTCGAGGATGTAAACTTGTTCGCCTTGAACAGCAAACTGGATATTCATCAATCCGATGACTTTCAGGGATTTGGCTAGTTCAACCGTCCAGCTGCGAATTGTCTCTAGCACTGGTTCGGAGAGGGAAGTATACGGCAACGAGCAGGCAGAATCTCCGGAGTGAATTCCCGCCTGTTCAATATGCTCCATGATACCGCCGATTACTACTTTGCCAGTGTGGTCTGCGATCGCATCCACATCCACTTCAATCGCATTCTCTAAGAATTTGTCGATTAAAATGGGATGCTCCGGCTCTACTAAAACGGCATAAATCATGTAGCGCTGCAAGTCCTCATCGGAGTAGACGATTTCCATCGCCCGTCCTCCCAATACATAAGAAGGACGTACCACAACCGGGTAGCCAATACGCTTGGCGACAGCTAGAGAATCTTCGTAACTCCGAGCCAGACCGTTTGCTGGCTGCTTGATATCGAGTTCCCGCAGGATTTTTTCAAATCGCTCTCGGTCTTCGGCAGTGTCAATCGAATCTGGCGAGGTTCCCCAAATTTTAGCTGTTATTTCGGGGTGGGATTGCAGATATTCCTGTAAAGGTAAAGCCAATTTTAACGGTGTTTGACCGCCAAACTGGACAATAATCCCTTCTGGCTGTTCCGCCTCGATGATGTTGAGGACATCTTCTTTAGTCAGTGGCTCAAAATACAAGCGATCGCTTGTGTCATAATCTGTGGAAACTGTCTCTGGGTTCGAGTTGACCATAATCGTCTCAAACCCTTCTTTGGATAAGGCATAAGCCGCATGACAACAACAGTAGTCAAACTCAATCCCCTGTCCAATGCGGTTCGGGCCGCCGCCTAAAATCATCACCTTGCGCTTAGTAGAAGGCAACACCTCCGATTCTTCCTCGTAGGTTGAGTAGTAGTATGGAGTTAAAGCTTCAAACTCAGCCGCACAAGTATCCACTGTCTTGTAAACAGGTACTATCCCCAGCGATTTCCGATAATCGCGGACTTCATCCTCTGTGGTTTTAGTAGCATAAGCGATTTGGCGATCGCTAAATCCCTGCCGCTTAATATCCCACATTTGTTCCTTCTTCAGGTCTTTGAGCTGACTCCGCTTCAGGAACTTCTCGGTTTCCAACAGTTCCTGCATCTTATCCAGAAACCACAAATCGATTCCGGTGAGTTCATAAATCTCTTCCGCTGTCATCCCCATCAAAAAGGCATGACGCACCGTAAAAATCCGTTCTGGGTTCGGTGTTCGCAAACCAGCCCGAATTTGCTCCAATGAAGGTAACTTCTCCTTCTTATCGCATCCCCATCCGGCGCGTCCTGTTTCCAAACCACGCAAAGCTTTTTGGAACGACTCGCAGAACGTCCGTCCCATCGCCATCACTTCTCCCACCGATTTCATCTGCGTTGTCAGCACCGATTGAGAACCGGGAAATTTCTCAAACGCAAATCGGGGAATCTTCGTCACTACATAGTCAATTGTCGGCTCAAACGAGGCTGGTGTTTTCTTAGTGATGTCGTTGGGAATTTCATCTAAGCTGTAACCCACCGCCAACTTCGCCGCCATTTTAGCAATTGGGAATCCCGTCGCCTTAGATGCAAGCGCGGAACTGCGGGAAACTCGCGGGTTCATCTCAATTACAATCAATTCGCCTGTAAGTGGATTTATGGCAAATTGAATATTTGAGCCGCCCGTCTCTACCCCAATCTCACGGATAATTTTAATTGAGGCATCCCGAAGGCGCTGGTATTCCTTGTCTGTCAAGGTTTGCGCTGGCGCTACGGTAATTGAGTCCCCGGTGTGAATACCCATCGGGTCAAGGTTCTCGATTGAGCAGATAATCACTACGTTATCTGCCAAATCGCGCATTACTTCCAGTTCGTACTCTTTCCAACCCAGAAGCGACTTTTCCACCAGAATCTGCGACATGGGAGAAGCATCTATACCTCCCTGTGCCATTTCTTCAAATTCTTCTTGGTTGTAAGAAATACCGCCGCCAGTGCCGCCGAGGGTGAAAGCGGGACGGATAATTAAGGGGTAGGAGCCGATTTCGCGAGCGATCGCTTTCGCTTCTTCTAATGTACTAGCAATTCCCGACGGACAAACTGGCACCCCAATTCGCGCCATCGCTTCTTTAAACAGCAAGCGGTCTTCGGCTTTCTCAATAGCTGGTAATTTGGCTCCGATTAACTCAACGCCATACTTGTCCAATACTCCATTCTTCGCCAGCGCCACGGCTAAATTTAGAGCAGTCTGACCCCCCATCGTTGGCAATAAAGCATCAGGTCGCTCTTTTTCTATCACCTTCTCCACCACGTCTGGTGTCATTGGTTCAATGTAGGTGCGGTCAGCGGTTTCCGGGTCGGTCATAATCGAAGCTGGGTTGGAATTGATCAACACCACTTCATATCCTTCTTCCCGAAGGGCTTTACAGGCCTGAGTCCCTGAATAATCAAACTCGCAGCCTTGTCCTATGACAATTGGCCCGGAGCCTAGTAGCAAAATTTTATGAATATCATTGCGACGGGGCATATTCGTTAGTCCTAGCGTAACCGTTGTCAAGTCCTGATCATTCTACGGGGTTTCATCCTATTCCTGGCGGGTTATTGGGTCTATTTTTCCAAGATTTGATGACTTATGACTTAGGGAGTGGGAGCTTACTTTCGTTACTCGCATTCCCAGGCGACTCCCTAGGAACGAGAGAAACTGGTGCGTATAGCACAGGTTGTTTCTGGCAAAAGTGGATTTTTTTTGTTAAGCAGCGTTGACAAATCCAATCAATAAATTTATAGTCTTAGATTGTATTTCCCTGTGCATCAATAACGAAAATGACAGAGAGAGATAAAGTATCTCGTCTCTGCCATAGGTTCTCCTCTATTGAAAGAAAGGCAGTTGGGGTGCTTAAAGCTGTCTTTCGTTTGAATATTTTGGCTTATTATACCTGAAATTGACCAAGTTGTACAGCTAAATCTTAGTTATTGCCAGACTGGACAAATCCCAGAGTTAAGCTGTCATGGGCAAGGAAGTGAGCCAGATGATAAGCACGCTCTTCAGTTTTGAGTAAAATTTGTTCGTAGAGATACCGAGTAGCGCGATCGCCCAAACTTTCTGCTTGCGCTGCTTGACGACGAATCAACCCAATCATAGCTTGTTCAGCAGCTAAATCGTGTTTAACCATCTGACGGCAGGAAAAAACACCTTCGTCTTCTGGAGTAAAGCAGCACAGTTCTGCTAACTTGGCAAAGCCAGCAACTGGTACGCCACCGAGTCCATCCAAACGTTCGCCAATATCATGCACGTGTCCCTGCACCTGTTCGTAGCTTTCGCTGAAGAACTCGTGCAGCATATAAAATTCTGAACCTTCCACTACAAAATGATGCTTTTGATATTGCAGGTACAGCGCCTGAAAACTTGCTAGAGCAATATTGAAGCCTTCACAAACTGGTTCAGTTACGCTGCGCTCCAGCAACACCGGATTGTCATAAACCTGACCAAAGGAGCGTAATACACTCTGAGTTTCCGACATGATCGTGTTCTCCTTTTCATTAAGCAACCGTTGTTGCCAATAAAGTCAGTGTATCACGCACTCCCTGTTTTGGCTCAAAACTAGCAGGGGTAAAGCATTCCTGCCAAAGTTTATTGCTAAATACAAAGCCTTTTAGCTTGCCAAATTTGTCCTCTATGACTCCCTGGAGAAAGGGTTTCGAGCCTTCCGCATCCGCCTAGGGATCGATCCAATTTCTGTCAGATTTTTAAATTTTTGGCTAAGCTAGTTGAGAATTGTTAGCGTTTGGGTTATATGTAGTTATGTAGGAAAAGACGGGCTAAAATCCTTGCTACCGAAGATTTCACCGGATGTCAGGAAGTGGAGGAGAAAAAGTAAATGGTAATTTCTCGCGTTTGTAGAGACAAATGAATCCAATAGAGCCAAAAGTCGAAGCCAGCCTTGTTGTTGCAGTCAAGCCAGGAGATCGGTGGCAAGTCTATTACCGCTTGCAAGAGCTAGACATACAGTGCGGATGTTCGATTAACCAGCCTTTATGGGTTGATGTTCACAGCGTTACCGGCGCTGTCCAGGTGTGGAGTGTTGTCAGACAGTTAACGGCATCCCGCCGCGACTTAGCGAGGCATCTTGAGCGATGTTGGCAATCCCTGTAACTATCCAAAAGAACTTTAAGAAGAGGATTTAATAACAGCTATGTCTAAAGAAAACTATCAAGTAGCACAATTTCATCTTCAAGGATGGTTACTGGGTTTTGTAGTTGAAGATGGCTATAAAATAAAAAGTCTGCGACTCGCCACTTCTGAGGGTGAAGCTCAAATCAAGCTTTCCAAAGAAGGCCGAATTTCCCTTTTCAGATCGGCAGTAAAGCCGGGTTCTTGGGTGGAAGTTTTTGGCGAAAGAAAGCTAAAGCCTAAAAGTGGCGAAATTAAACTAAAAGCTTATATTGTTAAACCAAGTGTTGCGCCGAATCAAGAGAGGGAAGTTGCACAAGTAGAAGCAATTCAGGAATTGCCTACACCTGCAAAACAAATACCTCTACCTTCCGGCGTCAAAGCGACAATTTTGGTGTGTAAAAAGTCAGATTGTTGCAAGTTGGGGGCGAATAAAGTTTGTCAGGCTTTGGAAGAAGGTTTGCGCGATCGCGGCTTAGACGACCAGGTTACGATTAAGGGGACTGGCTGCATGAAGCGTTGCAAAGCAGGGCCGAATATCGTCATGCCAGATAAAACCCGCTACACTCGCATTGACGCTAAAGAAATTCCTGAAATTATAGATAAACATTTTCCAGATAAGACGATATCCCACTTAACTTCACCTCGTTTGGAGTACGAAACAGTTAGGGTTCGTTAATAATATTTCCTGATTTATAGACAATATAATACCCCCAACTTCTTTTTATCGGGAAGTTGGGGGTATCGGCTATGTGCAGCCTGCCATAATATTAGTACCTGACCAAAGCGAGTAGATGAATATGGCGATCGCTACTGTAACCGAAAGCTTCTCTCTAGAAGACTTTATAGCTAACCCTCCCGATGGTATGGAGTGGGTAGATGGACAACTTGTGGAGAAAACGGGAATGACTGTAAGACATAGTGGGGTTCAAGCTAACTTAGCTTGGTACTGGAAAAATTACATAACCCAATCTGGACAAGGAGGAAATGTTTATGTAGAACTTCCCTGTCGAACTTTGAAGCAGGGGCGTCGTCCTGATGTATCCTACCTCACAGCGGAATTGGTAGCGCAGTTTGGCGAGGCAGGAGGTTTGCCACAAAGTCCGCCGCTGATTGCTGAAATCGCTTCTCCAACCGATTCAGCAGAGGATTTGTTTGCCAAAGCAAGCGAGTATTTAGAATCGGGTTGTGAGGAAGTTTGGCTGGTATTTCCTGAGAGCCGTCGGGTATTATTAATTACTCAAAATCAGACATTAGGGTTTAACACCAGTGATGTAGTAAGTACACAATTGGTACTCCCAGGATTTAGTGTTGCGCTAGATGAATTGTTAGCTTGAAGCTCTACCTTAAGTAAGGTAAAAATTGCTTATTATATTATTAAGGCTGGCTAGAAGTTTTCGCCTTGAAAGGAGTATATTTACCTCCCAATCCTTCGACAAGGGTGCGCGTATTAGCTATCAATAGTCCTTGGTAATTCTCTCCTTCCGTTCCTGATGCACCGAGACTATCGGCAAACAGTTCTCTGTCTGAAACTTTGACATTCGCCTCTTTAGCTACCGCTTCAATCAGTCTGGGGTTTGTCGTCGTTTCCGCAAAAATCGTGGGAACACTAACATTTTTGATGTCTTTAACCAGTTCTTTCACTCGCGCGGCTGCGGGTTTTTCTTCTGTACTCAGTCCACCCAAAGCCCCTTCAAAAGACAAGCCGTAAGCTTTGACATAGTAACCTAGGGCATCATGAGTTGTAACTAATTTGCGTTGAGTGGGGGGAATTGTGGCAACTTGAGTTTTAATCCAAGTATCTACCTGCCGGAGTTCACTTGTTAATTTTTCGGCGTTGCTGTTATAAAGTGCCGCATTTTTGGGGGCTAATTTTTCCAAGTTGCTGCGGATGGTTTCTACAATCCGGATGCCATTTTTGGCATCGTGCCAAACGTGAGGATCGGGAACGGTTTTGCCATCTTCTTCAAATGGTTCTGGGTTGGGAACTGCAACTTCATTCACGGCAATTTTAGAAGCTGGATTTTTAGTTGCCTGGATTAATTTAATTAAACCTGGTTCAAAATCATAGCCTGCGTAGAGAATCAGTTTGGCGTTCTCAATGGCTTGGCGATCTTCCGGTTTTGGTTGATATAGGTGCGGATCGGTGCCAGGATTAATTAAGCAAGTGAGATCGATCGTGTTTCCGGCAATTTCTTCTGTTAAGTCACACAGAATATCGGTGGTTGCTACGACTTGCGGCTGATTCGTGTTGGTATTTGTCGGTATTTTAATTGGGTCAACTGGTGCTGAATTACACCCCAGTAGCCCAAAGGCGATCGCTACTCTGAGAATTTCCAAGTTTAATTTCATGTTCTGTAACATTCCTAGCGGATTGATGTTTTAATAATGATAATCATTATCATATATAGCAGGTCATGTTAGAGGTTCAGCATTTAGCTGTCAACTACCGGGGAGTTTGCGCGTTAGAGAATGTCAGTTTCCGTTTGGAACCAGGGCAAGTGGTGGGAGTGATTGGGCCGAATGGAGCGGGTAAGAGTACGATGCTTAAGGCGATTCTGGGCTTGATTCCGGCAAGGAGTGGGGTGGTGAAGTTTCGCGCCCGTTCTCTAAAACAGCAGTTGCAGCAGGTGGCGTATGTGCCACAGCGATCGCAAATAGACTGGGATTATCCGATTACGGCTTGGAATGTGGTGATGATGGCGCGGACTCGTCATACAGGTTGGTTTCGCCAACCCACTTGTCAATCGGAGGAAGTTGTGGCGGCGGCGTTGCGGCGAGTGGGGATGCTGGATTTGCGAAAAAGGCAGATAGGGGAGTTGTCGGGGGGACAGCGGCAACGGGTATTTTTGGCACGAAGTCTTGCACAGGAAGCTGAGTTATTCTTTTTTGATGAGCCATTTGTCGGGATTGATAAGAAGACGGAAGAAGTTATTTTTGATATTTTTGCGGAACTGAAGGCAGTTGGAAAAACTCTTTTGGTGATTAGTCACGATTTGGGTGAAAGTTTGAGTCAATATGATAATTTTTTGTTATTGAATAAACAGTTAATTGCGACTGGTTCGCGTCAGGAAGTCTTTACTGCTGCTAATATTCAAGAAGCTTATGGTTACGATTTGAATTGGTTTGCGACTTGAACAGAGTTTTAATTGAATTACTAATAACCAATGACTAATAACTAATGGCTAACTGGCTAATTGAACCATTGAGTTTTGAGTTTATGCGTCTGGCGATCGCGACTGCGGTTATGGTAGGCGTTCTTTGCTCTGTGGTGGGCAGTTATTTGATTGTCCAACGTATGGCATTACTGGGGGATGCGATTGCTCATTCGGTTTTGCCGGGGCTAGCGATCGCATTCTTTTTGGGCGTTGATATTCTCGTTGGTGCTTTTATTTCAGGTACTATCAGCACTTTTGTGGTTGCCTGGATTCAGTCTCAATCACGAGTGAAGATTGATGCCGCATTAGGGTTGGTTTATTCGGGTTTCTTTGCCTTGGGCGTTACTCTGATTACTCTTTTGAGAAGTAAATTGGATTTGAATAGTTTTCTATTCGGAGATATTTTGGGCGTAACCAGTGCAGATGCTCTGAGAACTTTCATTATTACTATTATTGTTTTATTGTTAGTCAAGCTTTTTTATAAAGAACTTTTGTTTTATACTTTCGATCCGTTAGGCGCTCAAGCTATCGGATTGCCAGGTAATTTCATTCACTTTGGATTGATGGCGGCGATTACTCTCACTATTATTGCTAGTATGCAAGCGGTGGGAGTTGTCTTAGTCGTTTCACTGTTAATTGGCCCTGGAATTACTGCCTATTTATTAGTAAAACAATTGCACCTAATGATGGGATTAGGTGCAATAATTGCCGTAATTGCTAGTGTCAGCGGTTTGTATATTAGCTATTACTTGAATGTCCCATCTGGGCCAGCAATTGTGTTAGTTGTCTCTGGATTGTTTTTACTAGCCTTGCTGTTTAGTCCTTCCCAAGGAATTTTGACTCAGGCGGGAACAGCTAATCGTTCGACAAAGATTTTGCGACAAATGATACAGTTGAGGCGGTGATGGGGGTTAGCGCATCGCCGCCTCTGCATCCTGACTAAAGGGTAAACTGACCTTGCATTTGACTCAAAGCCTTTGTGCAAGCAGCGCAGCTGCAACCCATTTGGTCTTTGATCGGATTACTCGGTTGTACAGATGCGGGAACTTGTTGATCCGCTACAACAACTTGTGCATGTGCAGATGGTGCAGACAGCATGGCATTTGAAGCTTCAGCGGCTTGCGCTGCATTAGCTAACAGTAACATTGATGCCAAAATTACAGGAGAGGCTAGCATTGCCAGAGCAGTTTTGTTCATAATTTAAAAGCTGACAGTTTTTGATGGCATTATAGCCAATAAACAGTCAGCTAAGTTTCGCTCAACGGCGACCAAATCCTTGACCGCGTTGGCTTGGCGACCAAATTAGTATTTCGCCGTTGTTCCCCCCGGCGGCGAGTTGATGCCCTTGGGGATGCCATGCAAGGCAGGAAAAGCCGTCAGGTGCGCCTTTCAGGTGTTGCGCTAGACTCTTGGCTTTGTGCCACAGACACACGCAGCCATCTTCCGATGCTGAAGCTAGGAGGAGGGTGTTTGGTTGAAAAGTAATGGCTTGTACGACTTCTTTATGCCTTTCTATCACTCGACCTTCCCAAGCGCGAGAGACATCTGGGTGCTTTTCCCAGACGACAATACATTCGGCGCTGGCGCTGGCTAAGAGGGGCGCACCTGTTTTTGTCAGTGCTTGCGACCAAGCTAGGTGGCGAATTTTACCGGGAAAGCCTCGCATAATCCAGGGGTGGGGATTGTTCCACTCTAAGACAGTGATGGTGCGATCTAGATTGCCAGAGGCGAGGTATTTGCCATCAGGCGACCAAGCGATCGCTAAACTAGCAGAATCAACCGACATCATATAAGGATCGTCGTCCCAATCTTGGGGATTCCAAATTTTCACCCCTTGATAGCCGCCAACTGTTAACCCCTGACCGTTTGGATGCCAATTAATATTTAAAACGGAAGATTCGGCAAAATCTAGAGTTGCGGCAATTTCGCGTTGATCGGCATCCCAAACTTGTACGAAGCGCCCCAAACTGAAAGCTAACAAATTACTGTTGGGACTCCAAGCCATTTGGTCAACCCAAGCGGGTGCATTCTTCAAAGTGGCAATTAATTCCCCGGAATTTAATTGCCAAATATTCACCCCTCCATCTTGTCCGCCTGCTGCTAAAAATTGCCCGTCTTTAGAAAAAGCTAAACAGTCTACAGAATTACCGTTAGCTGATTTTAAGAGGGTGCTTTCCTCACTTTGCAAAAGCATCACTTCTCCGGCGGCGGAACTTGCTGCTATTGTGCCATCGGGCGACCAAGCAACAACTGTCACGTAATCGGAGAGGGTTCCTTGCTTCGCCAATTTAAGCAGTGGTTCCTTTACGCTAGGCATCCTTGAAAATCCTCTTTTAGTTGGGATTCGTTGAGATTGCGACCGATGAAAACGAGTTCATTTTTGCGTTCTTCGTCGGGTTTCCAGGCGCGGTCAGGGTTTCCCTCAAATAGCATATGTACGCCTTGGAATACATAACGGCGGTCTTCGCCTGCAATATTGAGAATACCTTTCATCCGAAAGATATCTTGTCCTTGAGTTTGCAATAGGGAACTTATCCAATTGTTGAGCTTTTCAAAATTAAGTGGTTTCGTTTCTACCAAGGCGATTGAATACACTGTTTCATCGTGTTCGTGGGCATCTTCATTTAAAAATTGTGGGTCAATTTCCAACGCCCGATTTAAGTCAAATGCTTTTACTCCTAAAAGTGCCTCCATCTCTAACTCAGAGTTGCGGGTGCGGTATATTTTGGCGATCGCATTCATTGAGCGAATCCGCTTTTCAAGCTCATCAAGTTGTTCTGGTGTCACCAAATCAGTTTTGTTAAGCAAAATTACATCGGCAAAGGCAATCTGTTCCTGCGCTTCCTCCGCCTCCCAGTGATTCCAGATGTGAAGAGCATCTACAACGGTCACTACAGCGTCTAACTTTACGCGATCGCGCATATCCTCATCCACAAAAAATGTCTGAATCACAGGCGCAGGATCGGCGAGTCCGGTGGTTTCAATCACCAAATGGTCAAACTTATTCCGCCGCTTCATCAAGTTGCTGATAATCCGAATCAAGTCGCCGCGGACGGTACAGCAGATGCAGCCGTTGTTCATCTCAAAGATTTCTTCATCGGTATTGACAATCAGTTGGTTATCAATCCCCACTTCCCCGAACTCGTTGACAATCACCGCTACCTTCAGCCCGTGTTCGTGAGTCAGGATGCGATTTAAGAGCGTTGTCTTCCCCGCGCCCAGGTATCCGGTGAGAACGGTGACGGGAATGGTGTTTGTCGGCGCTTCTACCATGATGGATTCCTCCGGTTCTATAATAATGATTATCATTATTACATCATGAGCGGCAACCTAGAGGAAGGGTGAGGGCGCAAAGTGGTGTTACTTTTAGCACGCGCCCTCCTTAACGAGCCTTCAGTTAAAAAACAGATTTTTATCTAAAACTTAACGATAATCAGAAAATAAATAAGAAGAAAAGAAGCAAGCATTGAAAGCTCAAACAGAAGCATTTCGTCAGCGTTACCAGGGAATTTTTAAACGAGTTAAGCCTGAGTTTATTGATCACGTCAGAAAAACCAAAATGCTCCTCTATAGCTTTTCCGAATCAATGAAACAGGGGTATCTGGGACGATATGATCGAGGGCAATTTGGGCGATTTTGAGGTCAAAATAAGCGCGATCGCTTTCGCCGAGCTAAGTGGGAATCGTTCAGCACGTTTAGCCGATTCAGCTTCTTGCTTGGCGGTTATTAGGAATTGGTATTAGCGGACAGTGTAGCTGGCTTATTTTTCCGCAATCATTTATGCAAGAAAGCCTTGAGAAAGTGTAAGCTTAGGTAACACCATTTCAAGCCAATCGTTGCTCATTTGAAATGATGGTCATTTGAAGATATCGAAAAGTAATCGCGTCAATAGTATTTTCAAGGATTGAACGACGATGAAGATCCTAACGAAAACCGAACAAGTCTTGATTATTCAAAGAGGAACGAAAGCAGAGTTTTTGCTCGGCACTGCTTTTGTGATGCTCTGTTGTCTATTCATGATAGGAGGATTTTTATTCGCAATCAGCGTAAGCCTTGGTATCGGATGGTGGGGATTTCTCTTCTCACCTTTAGCACTATGGCTTCTTTGGCTTGCACTTCGTCGTTTTTTGTCAAATGAAAAAATAGTAACTATATATAGATTAAATAAAGCTACTAACCAAGCAACTATAGAGTTTCAAGGTTTGAGACAATCTAAAGTTGTTGAATTGCCACTCCATGAAATTCGCTCAGCAGAAGTAACGTTTCTAGACTCACATTACATCGGGTATGGATATACACACATACGTTCTCAACTTTACTTTCTAATAAATTCCAGAAAAGCACTTGCTTTGGATCTGGCAATTGGTATGGGTGAGAAGCGCGAGCTAGAGGCAATTGCTCGCTACTTTCGAGAATTTCTGTCCAACCGCTAATACCGTAAACCCCTTTTTGCTAACAAATCAAAGTTTTAGTCATCGCCAGCTAACAAGCCTCTGCACCGAAACGTGACAAGCTGGCTGGGTTGCAGAGGTTGCTTGTATCCGGTGAGCTTGGTCGTTTTCAATTCCAGTGAGCAAGCTCACTGGGGAAGAGAATCCCATCTCCCGCAGCTGTCATCCACCTCAACCACAGCCGATTGATACCGCGAAAACTTCCCCAAGATTGTTGAGTCTTGCAGCTTCCCCTACTTTGTCACTAATTTCTTGGGCAATCGCTAAGGTTTGTGGATAATTCTCCAACGCTTGAGGTTATTTTCCCAGGCGGCGGTTAACTTCGCGAATATTGTTGAGCGTCGTACCTTCTCCCGCCTTGTTACCAATTGCTTGAGCAATGGTTAAAGCTTGTCGATAATACTCCAACGCTTTGGGATACTGTTCCAGGCTGTCGTAAACGTACCCAATATTGTTGAGCGTCGTACCTTCTCCCGCCTTGTCACCAATTGCTTTGGCAATGGCTAAAGCTTGTCTATAATACTCCAAGGCTTTTGGGTACTGTCCCAGGTTGTAGTTAACTGACCCAATATTGCTGAGCGTGATACCTTCCCCTGCCTTGTCACCAATTTTTTGGCGAATGGCTAAAGCTTGTTGATAATACTCCAACGCCTTTGGGTACTGTCCCAGGTTATGGTAAACTGCCCCAAGATTGTTGAGCGTCGTACCTTCTCCCCCCTTGTCACCAATTTTTTGGCGAATGGCTAAAGCTTGTTGATAATACTCCAACGCCTTTGGGTACTGTCCCAGGTTGAGGTAAACTTCCCCAAGATTGTTGAGCGTCGTACCTTCTCCCGCCTTGTCACCAATTGCTTTGGCAATGGCTAAAGCTTGTTGAAGATACTCCAATGCTTTTGGGTACTGTCCCAGGTTGCGGTAAACTGCCCCAAGATTGTTGAGCGTCGTACCTTCTTGCGCCTTGTCACCAATTTTTTGGCGCATGGCTAAAGCTTGTTGAAGATACACCAACGCCTTTGGGTACTGTCCCAGGTTGCGGTAAACTTCCCCAATATTGTTGAGCGTCGTACCTTCTTGCGCCTTGTCACCAATTTTTTGGCGCATGGCTAAAGCTTGTTGATAATACTCCAACGCTTTTGGGTACTGTCCCAGGTTATGGTAAACTGCCCCAATATTGTTGAGCGTCGTACCTTCTTGCTCCTTGTCACCAATTTTTTGGCGAATGGCTAAAGCTTGTTGAAGATACACCAACGCCTTTGGGTACTGTCCCAGGTTGCGGTAAACTTCCCCAATATTGTTGAGCGCCCTACCTTCACCTTGGCGCTCCCCAATTGCTCTGACAATAACTAAAACAGATTGAAACGTCTCTAAAGCTTCTCGAAACTGACTTTGCTGAAATTGCTTAATTCCTACTTGATACAGCCGCAACGCCTCGTCATTGCGTTGTTCTCTAGTTGGTGCTTGCGCCAAAGCCGCATTGCTTCCCCAAGTAATCCCTACAACTTGTAACGGACAACTCAACGAGATGAGCAAGGTGGCAGTAATAACGCTAAGGCGATGAAGATGAGGATACATAGCAAAATTCTCTGTCAGTGGGTTAGCGAACTGCTTATATCTCGCTCCCATTTTAGGGAAATTATGCAAAAATTTACTTAACTTATTGAGAGCCGAAGATTCCCAAGAGTGCGATCGCGCAATATCTGTTCTTCTCCTAGCAGGGCGATTCGCAGAGATTGAGCCTTATCGCCAGTTAAGCTTAAACTGACGATAAAACTCACTCATCAATTTCTCTGGGGGTAAATCAGGGACAGCTCAGAGGGAGACAATTACACCAACAGAAAATTAAGAAACGCTAGGTTTAGATTACGATCGCCGTGCCATCAAACTCTTCTGGAACCAAACAGCTTTCAGCGCCCGTGTCGCCACCTCAGTAACCAGACTGAGAATATGCGGCCCCCCAAAAGTGCCAAAGCCCATTTGAGTCAGCGAGTCGTGGTAAGGGTTGCCCGTATCGAAAGGAAACTGAAACTTATTGCCTCCTTGTCCCCTCATATCCATCCCTACCTGCCCGGTCTTTTCCCTCATCTTTGTCAGTAAGTAGATGCAGGCGTTCAGGTAAGCTTCATACAGAGCATCAAAGTGGACATAAGTAGCCAAGTCACGGAAGTTGCGGATAAAGCGAGGGGTTTTGTCAAAGTCATCCTTACCGCTGAAGTCAACACCATTTTGCACATCTTTCCAGGTTTTCTCGTCGGTAAGACTTTTCCCCATTCCCCATTCCCAACTGCATATGTAAACTAATGTTTAGAGCGTCTTAATTGGGCATCACGCCTTTTTCAGGCAGCGTTTTACCAGAAAAGTTTACTATTGGGAGGCAGTGTGATTGAGAATCATACCTGAGCAGCGCATCACCATTTCCCTGTCTAACATCCTGCTGATTTTAGCGATCGCTTTAGTAATGGTGTTGCTGTGGCAGCTGCGGAGTTTGGTAGTCATCCTGATGGTTGCAGTGGTCATGGCAGCCACTATTGCACCCGCCATCGATCGCGCAGAACGCTTGCAAATGCCCCGGTGGTTGGCAGTTATCACCGTATATTTAACGCTAATCGCTATCGTCACTGGCGCAGGTTTGTTAATCGGCCCTACAGTGGTGGAGCAGAGTCAACGCCTTGCGGTCAATACTCCTGTATACCTGGAGAATCTCCGGATACAAGTTGAAAATTTTCTGGTTAATCTCAACGCCGCACGACCGGACTTAGCCCGCCGCCTCCTTAATACCCAATCTCTTACTAACTGGGTAATTGGTTCCAGTCAACAGGTGCTGCTGCGTTCTTACGGCATCACGCGGGGAATTATCGGTGGCGTTTTTAGTTTTATTTTGGCGTTATTGATTTCCGGCTACATGGTGGCTGGTAGTCAAGAACTTGTTAAAGGTCTGGTGCAGCTGTTTCCCTCGCCTTGGGACGAACGTCTGGCGGCGCAAGTCGCACCCGCCAGCCAGCGAATGGGCAGTTACATCCAGGGTCGAGTTTTGGTGTCAGCGATTTTGGGGGTAGTGATTACTCTCGGCTTGCGAATTTTGGGACTATCAGAATTTGCCTTAGCCTTGGGTGTAATCGCAGGTTTCACAAATTTAATCCCCTTCCTTGGCCCTGTTCTGGGAGCCGTTCCTGCCCTCATCGTGGCAATTTCCCAAGGCGGATTAACCTTCCTCTGGGTGCTGCTGTTGTTCGTGATTATCCAGAATTTGGAAACTTATGTGCTTGACCCCCTGCTGGTGGGTTCTTCAGTGAAAGTCTACCCCTTGTATCAACTCTTAGCGGTTCTAGGAGGAACGCAGGTGTTAGGTATTGTTGGCGCGGTGATTGTCCCCCCTTGGGTGGCTGGTGCTGCGGTGCTGGTGGAGAATCTTTATTTAAAGCCCAAACTGGCAGCAGAACAACAAGCCCAACTCGCCGCCGCGCCTCCCCCGCCGGATTCCTCAACTCCTGTACCCAACCATTCTTCACCATTAAGTAACGGGTAGCCAAAAGAGTTTCTTTTAACGCACATCTTACGCCTGTTGCATTAACGCGCTTGGGGTTAAAACCCCTCTTTAATAGCTAAAGTCCTTTTGCATAGGACTTTAGCTATTAGCCCAGAACTCAAGCTCCGGGCGGATTATGCGGCTTCCCCGAATGGTGCAAATCAGTTACATCCCTCTTTGGTACTGTCTTGATAAACATAAAGTTTTAAGACAGGTAGTTGCTTTCATCCCAAAAAGTTTCGTAGCATATGTTACAGAAATAAATTTGATATAGCCCACTAGGTGAGGCTATCAAGCGCCTTGAGAGCAAATAGCCTCAACTGCGTGCCGTTTTGCTTATCGGAGGGAAGACAGATATGAAATTGGATTACCGTGAAGTTGGGTTACGTCAGCGTACTTTTAACTGGTCAACCCCATCGGAATTAGATTACCAAGAGTCGATGTGGGTGCAGCTGCTGGAGCTTCCGAGTAGTTTCAGCTATGATGAGGCACTGCTACTGTGTCAGAAGTCTGAGGATGAATGGGTAGCTTGGATTCCCGATCATGGTGAAGCTGTACTGCATACCAGTCAGTTTTGCAAAGCTTGTTAGCATTTGAGAGCGATCGCATCCCCTAAACCCTGTTAAACTCTACACTCAACAGGTTGCGCGATCGCTCTCCCACCCAAACCGACCAAAAGACGCTCAGTTAGTTATTAGAATTCTCCCTAAAATCGCTTTCCTTTTCTGGGAAAGAATCCTCTACCCTTGGCAAGTTATCATTTTTGAGAATAGGTGAGTTCAAAAGCCGCCGCCTGTTCAAAATTTCGATTTCTCTTTCCAGCTTCTCCCGTCCTTGCCTAAAAAACTCTTGCGAACTTGAAGGAATTAAGTCGCGATTGAATTGTTGTGCTTGTGCAGGAGATATCGAGTTGAACTCTGGGTTAGCAGCCGCAGGAGTTTGCCCGCCAAATAAGGAAACGGACGTAATTAACAAAGCACAAGTCCCGGTAATATGGGCAAATAGCGGTTTCAAAATAGTTTTCATTTGATATGAAAAGAATTAAGTAATCTATAGCAGTCCTAAGCAAGTGAAATATTTGTTTGTAGCACAAGCGTCATGCCTGCGACAGATAAGGACTGCTATATATAAATCTTTGCTCTTACGCCAGCAAAGAACATCATTCTTTTGGGTCAACCAATCAGGCGACGCCCATTTGCTTGATATTTGCAACTTTCTCACCTGTTTAGCAGTATTAATCTGAACCTACTGTAGCGTGGGCAATACCCGCCAATTAACGAATGGTGGGTTACTGGGGATTTCGCAAGGCAAGCTGCTAGAGTAAGCGTAAATATAGCAGCAAAATCAAAAAATGGTATAAAAAGCCTTTCAGAGCTAAAATCCTGCTATTGGGTTCCTCCAACCAGAAAGAAGTAATGACCCAAACTAACCAGAAAGCAGAGTGTCAAGAAAGCCTTTTAACAGATGTTGACCCATCTACGACAAACACCTTTGAATTTACCATTGTTGGGCAACTTACTGCCGTTGAAAAAGGGCTGTGCCTTGTGTGTCGAGATTCCACAACGATAAGCATTAGTAAACCTAAAGAAGAATACCCCTCAGGGGAGATGTTATGGCAGGTAATTCCTAGCACAGATTCCACAGGCACAATATCAAATTTGAGTATAGTTGATGTCAAGCCAACTCCCACAGAAGACGCGATCGCAGACGTTTGTCAGATTGTGGGACGGGTGGTGCAACTTGGGAAGCGTCATCAGTGCGTACAGTTCAAGGTAAAGCGTACCGACGAAAAAACCCTAAAGCTTACTTTACTCAGCCCAGACTCCCAGATGAAAGTGGGTCAGATGTGGTCTTGTACTGCTGTGCGCGTGGGATGCGCCCTCCACGTTAGGGAAGGAATGCAGTTGGAGGAAACAACAGAAACAACGGATAATCAACCATTATCGAAGGAGTGCGATCGCAACTCAACACCAGAATCCGCATCATCCCTTCCTTTATCCCCTGAACCCCAAGCCCCTACCCACCTAGCAACTGCGGCGCTAGAACAACTATCCACTGAACCAGATAACTGGTTACTTTCAACCCCAACTCGTCGCCGAGTAGGGTGGGAGTGGGAAGCAACAAATAGCTTGACTGGTCAACGAGCAAGAATTCACGTAGGCGGACGGTCATCAAAGGCTAAAATCTATCATTACCCCCCGCCTGCGTCTGATTTACCAGTCGCAACAGACGCTACACACCTCGTAGTTCGACCGTTGGGGGCAGCTTTGGGAATCGGGGCTTCTTGCTTCCAAGTCGAAATAGGCCCTTACGAAATTGTATTGGATTGTGGCACTCGTCCCAAAGGATACGACCCGCTCCCAGCGCTGAATTACCTAAAAAACCCCGACTTACTTCTCATTTCCCACGCCCATCAAGACCACATCGGCGCTGTACCAGTCTTTCACAGCAGATTTTCTGGTGTGCGGATGATTTGCACTCCAGGTACTAGAGAAATTGCTCACATCATGTTGCAAGATTGCCTGAAGGTGCAGCAATTAAATGAGGATAGTCCGGCGTTATTCGATAAAGCTGACTTAACTAGCACTTTGTTCCGCCTGGAAACCCAACCCATCGGCACAGACTTTGAACCTTTACCAGGACTAAAGGTGAGGTTTATCAATGCTGGTCACATTGTTGGGGCAGCCTGCATCTATCTCAGGTATGGAGAGCGGAGTCTGCTGTATACGGGCGACTATAACACCAGCAGTTCCCGAACGACGGAAGGATTGCGTTTGGCAGACTTGCCCCAAGCGGATATATTAATTACCGAGTCAACCTATGGCGGTGATACGCATCCTGCTAGAAAGAATCAAGAGACAGCTTTGATTAGCGCGATCGCATCCGTTGTTCAAGCAGGCGGTAACGTTCTGATTCCCGCCTTCGCTCTTGGACGCGCGCAGGAAATCTTACTGGCAATTCGCACCTCTGAATTATTTCACAAACTCTCTATCCCTGTCTACGTGGATGGATTGGTGCGGGCGGTGACAGATGTGTTTCGGGACAATCTAGAATTACTGCCTTTGAAGGTGCAGAATTTCGCATCGCAGAAGCAGGAACCATTCTTTGATGAAAAGTCCCAGCCACCTATTATCCCGATAGCTTCGCCCAGAGAAAGACCACTTGCGATCGCTAAACCCAGTGTAATTGTCGCCAGTTCCGGAATGCTCACCGGAGGGCCATCAGTTTACTATGCAACACTTCTATTAGAAAGAGAAAATGCCGCCGTCTTTATTTCCGGCTACACTGACGAAGAATCACCCGGTAGAATGTTGCAAAACCTGCAAACAGGCGACACCATCGAATTAGACGGGAAAGAAATTACCGTCAGAGCGCAAGTCAAGCGGTTTAACCTCAGCGCCCACGCCGACAAAGTAGGATTAACACAAGTAATTCACCGCGTCAATCCCAAACACCTGATTTTGATTCACGGTTCTCGCGACGCTTTGCACGAGCTAGCGCGTTCCGGAGAACTGCAAAAGAAACACTACATCCACATCCCCGCAGTTGGAGAAGCAGTTGAATTTGGATCTGTACCTGCCCATATTTCTCGATCTCGCGTCGCCCAAATTTCCCTACCACAAGAGTTTGAGGTAAACGTTGAAGCCGAAGTTGATGGTGCTTGGTTGCGTATCCCCGCCTCAGTAGTAGAATCTGACCCACGTTGGCAAATGTTATCCGCCAAAGGCATACTCAGAGCCAAGTGGGACGGTATTAATCTAAAGTTGAGTCCCTTAAACGAGCAGCATTTCGCAATAGAAACGGCGCAAGTTTCCGGAGTTAAATGTTGTGCGATGTGTCAGCACTTTAACAATAAAAAAAGTCAATGCCAATGTGCTGATAGTCCCCTCTCAGGATTAGTCGTCGATCCGGCAGGACATTGCCTAGAATACGCTTCCTTAGAAGACACTACTACATATCCTCGCTCCCAGGCTGAGCCTGAGAGCGCACTCTGGGAGACTCAGCCGCCCCCAACAGATGAGGCTGAGCTTCATGATTGGCATTTCCAGTCTCTGACTGGGGACGAGAGAGACGCCTTTTTCGGAGATTTCGATGACTTAGAGGATTTTATGGAAGGTGACGACTCGATTAATTACCCTGAGTAGTGCTGGGTGAGGTTCCTCAAACGCCACGCCCATCAACGGGAGAAACCCCGCACGGGGTGGCTCCCCAGCCTACAAAATTTCTCTTGTTTTCCTCCGCACTCTGAAGAGATGCGGTTTCCAACATTCGAGATACCTTTCATGATTGCATGATTGCCTTTTTTCAATCTCCCTGCGGATACTCATCCCATAAACTTGTCGTCTGACGCAGACTCAAATGCTCTCCATGTCCCAAAATCAAATGATCCAGCAGGGGAATACTTAAATATTGCGCTCCTATCAACAACTGGCGTGTCAGATTAATATCTTCTTCACTTGGTTCAACACTCCCAGATGGATGATTGTGGGCTATGATTAGCCGCGTTGCACCCTGACGAAGCACCTCCCGGAAAATTTCGCGGGGAGGAGCCAAAGTTTCAGTCGCCGTGCCAATAGTAATGACTTGAGTGCCAATCAAGCGATTTTTGACATCCAACAGCACCACTGCAAATCGCTCTTGCACCTGCCACATCAAATCGTGACTTAGCGCTGCTGCTGCTGCTGCTGGAGAATCAATAGTAGTGCGATCGCCTGGACGAGATTGAAACGCCCGTTTTCCCAACTCAACCGCCGCCAGAATTGTCGCTGCCTTTGCAATACCCACACCAGGAATCTTCATCAACTCCTGAACGCTAATATCCCGCAGCACTTCTAAAGGTTCGCGTTGGTGTTGACTTAATTCCTGCAATATGTATTGCCCAAGCCCAACAGCTGACAGTTTACCATGTCCCTGACCCGTGCCTAACAGAATTGCAATTAGTTCAGCTGTAGCGAGATTTTTGGCTCCCTGAGCCATTAATCGTTCGCGGGGTCGCTCACTCAGGGGTATATCTGCAATTCTGAGGCAATAAGTCATAAATGCACTGGGAAAGACTATATTTAGTTTTCCCAAATAGCACCAAATTTAAGAATCCCAATTCTTAAATTTTTAACTTTGAATTACCGGCTGGTGAATATCAGCAGCCTTGAGCATATGATAGGCTACGAGTAACTGCGTCAGAGCCAAGGGGTAACTCTGAAGCGTTTCCCCAGTTGTCCCAATAAGCTTACCAATATCGGGGTTTCCTTCCCGGCTACAGAAAGGCATTAAGGTTGGTACTGTGCTGCATAGAACTCGTTCTACCTGCACAACCTGTTCGCTAGTAGCATGACCGTCAACTTCAAGCACATCAACTGGCTTGCTCATATCCCGGTCTAGTTCAAGACGGATTGGCGATTGAGAATTGTCACTCCCTGGACTCAAAATATGGGTCATGTCTGGATGTGGAATAGTCGGTCTAAGTACCAAACGCACATTCAGATGGGAATTTACTTCTTTTGCATCATCCTGAGGCGGGTAGAAAGTTACTATCATATCTGCCCACTGACGCTGAGGACGGATAAACTCTTCTGAGTCGGATTCTCGTTTTTGCAGTTGTTCGAGAACCTGTTCTCTTGTGTACCCGCGCTTCATGGTATCGCGCTTGATTTTCCACTCGTATCGCAGTTCTTCCGGCGGTGCGAGATACACTTTCACATCGTAGCAATCACGCGCTACGCGAGTGGAATAACCGAGCAATCCTTCAACAATCACATACTTACTTGGTTTGATATACTCTGGCGGATCGAAGGCTCCTGTGTGGTGATTATAAATTGGTTTAAGTATGGGTTGTCCGTTTTGTAGCAGGGACAGGTGCTGTTCCATGATATCCACGTAGTTGCAGTCTGGGTGCAACGCCGAGATTCCTAATTCAGCACGTTGTTTCCTGTCGTAGCGGTGATAATCATCAGTACAGATGACTGTGACATCCTCTTCACCCAAGACTTGAGCAATTCCCTTCGTCAGCGTTGTTTTACCAGCGGCGCTGTCGCCGACTATGCCAAGAATAATTGGACGATGGGTCATAATTCCTCCAGGTCAAGAGCAAATCCAGAATGGTTTAATTTTAGGGAGGAATGGGGCGCAACTCAAGATTGTTAAATGTTGTGTTAATTTTGGGTAAATTTCTGTATCTAGGTATCCAATTTACCAAGTAGTGCAGTGCCATCTGCGGCGACGTATATCAGCAGTACCAAGAAATTGGCTTTTCAATGAAATTAATAACTTACCAATTATGGACATGAATTTGAGGCATCACCTCAGAGAGGTAGTTATTCAAAACAATCCTAACTGAAGCTAATTCATGCGGCGGACAATGGGTTAGAATGGTGTGTCAATACCAGTTCAACAGCAGACAGGGCATAACCCAAAAGTTCTGTTTGAACATTACGCAGGTTACTTACAGAGCAGACCTAAGCTGCCAGAGATGTTATAACCCTGTGTACCAATCCGCGTACCAGTGTGAGATAACAGGTTTCAACCGCCTAAAAGTGGTACGTTGGATTATGCTTTTTTCCTAAAATAAATGGGCGGTACTGGATTTGAACCAGTGGCCACCTGCTTGTAAGGCAGGCGCTCTACCGCTGAGCTAACCGCCCAATTTCACACAATAAAATCAATAATAGCAGATGTTTTCTGAAAAGTGTATAGTTTGCAGAAAGAAGAAATTTACACCTGATGCCTTCTGGTGCAACGCACGATCGCATAACTCTATGGTGCTTGCCAATGGTGGCAGGCGCGACGATGGGGTTGACTCGCAGTAGCGATCTGACTTTAATCGTTTCGGGGGGATTTTTATTCAGCGGGCTGATGTTTAGCCCAGACTTGGATCTCAACTCGCGTCCTTATAAGCGTTGGGGCTGGTTGCGATGGATCTGGATACCTTACCAGAAAAGTCTGCGCCATCGCTCTGTTTTTTCGCATGGGCTAATTATTGGGACGACGTTGCGATCGCTTTATCTATTATTCTGGCTCTTGCTGTTCTTGTTACTGATAAAGGTTATTGTGCAGTTAGTCTGGGGCGGGGAGTGGAATTGGCAAGTGGTGGCGAATGTGGTTTTGCAATTGTCTCAATACCCTTCTGAATGGATGGCACTTTTTGCAGGTTTGGAATTGGGTGCGATGAGTCACTCATTCAGCGATTGGGGTGGTTCTGCTTATAAGCGGTTGCAAAAGGGTGGTGTGGGTGCTTTGATGCCTAAGCGAGTTAAGCGTAAGCAAAGAGGGAAGAAAGGAACCGCAAAGACGCAAAGGACAAGGAAGGTAAGATAGAAAAGAGTTAATAGCCATTAGCCATTAGCCGATATTTATGTCTAATTCTTCTGAATCTGCATTGTCTGCACTGCAACAGCTGATTGAGGTAGTTGCAAAGTTGCGATCGCCTCAGGGTGGTTGTCCGTGGGATTTGGCACAAACTCCCGAAACGCTGACTCCTTACGTGATTGAGGAAGCTTATGAGGTAGTGGATGCAATTCGTAGTGGTGAGAAGGATGCGATCGCAGAAGAACTGGGAGATTTACTTTTACAGGTAGTGCTGCAAGCTCAAATTGCTAGCGAATCCGGTCAATTTAGCTTAACTGAGGTGGCTGCTGGTATCACCGAAAAGTTGATTCGCCGTCATCCTCATGTCTTTGGAGATGTTGAAGTCAAAAGTGTGGAGGAAGTTCACGAGAATTGGCAGCAAATTAAGGCAGCTGAAAAAGGCGAAACCGCTGAAGAAACCCAGTTACTGACTCACAAACTGGATCGCTATTCTCGCACACTCCCGCCGCTGATGGCTGCGATGAAAATATCCCAAAAAGCGGCGGCGGCTGGGTTTGAATGGGAGAATGTGGAAGGAGTTTGGGCGAAGTTCAAAGAAGAGTTGGCAGAATTTGACGAAGCATTGCAACAGGAAGATGAAGCTCATCAGCAGGCGGAACTAGGAGATTTACTTTTTACTGTAATTAATCTCGCCCGTTGGTATAAATTAGACCCGTCAGAAGCTTTACAGGGAACAAATAAGCGATTTATCGGGCGGCTAAAAAAAATGGACGCGATCGCAGACCGTCCTCTCTCAGATTACACTTTGGATGAGTTAGACAATCTTTGGCAACAAGCAAAAGCTGACCTAGCTAAGCAAAACCAAGAGAGTTTTTAATGTTGATATATTAATTTAAAACTTATAACTTTTAAGCTGCTAGTTGTGAGTTGTGAACAAGGATGCGATACAATCCATCTTCCAGCCAGCACTCATCTTCTTCTGTCAACACTAGCCTTGCTTGTCGCCAGATCCCAGCTAACTCTGAGTCTGTGTACTGCGAAATCAGTTCATTTGATAGCTGCTCCAAAGCTATTGCATTTTTAGCGATCGCTACTGATGCCAGTCTCCAGACTAACCATTCATTCTCTGATACCGCGCTCATTTTCTTTAACCACTTCCTGATTGTATCTCCTAACTTAAGGGTGATTCGATTCTCAGGTCTTCCGTAAAAATGCTGAATGTGTGTATCTTCATATACTCTTTAAATTAAAGCCATACTTGGATAAATTTGTGATGAAATTTTTTGTAAAAAAGTGGCTTTTCTGGCTCTATTCGCTGCCAAAACAAAGGGGCGATGAGCGCTCCTTGCCCCTTTACCAGTCTTAAACGTGTGGGAGTGGGAAAAGTTAAAAGATTTAGAACAGTGACGGAAATACAAAACCCAAAGCGATCGCTCCCACACCTAGAGTCAGTGTCCAGAAACGGTGGTAGCTGTTTACACTCCAGCCTCTGTTAGTATCCATCACAATCAAATCTACCCAAGCAGCCATCCCGCGCCGAAACCAGCCAACAACAGTAACTTGCGATCCAATTTTGTTCTCAGCTTGAGTTCAACAAAACAAGAAGTTACCAGCCAGACCAAAGCGCGAAGCGTAGTCCAGGTGATGACTAAATTGCCTGTTGACAACTCCTTGTTTAAGGACATCCCATCCGGGTTCGAGTGACATATTGAATCTCCCTAAAGAAGGAGCAGTGGTAGATGAATAAATACTCACTATCTACACCGCTCGTCACTTTCATTTCGCAAGAGGTTGACATTTCATCCCCCAAAAGGTAGAGAAATTAAATAGCTATGAGCAACCTAATTTTAGATTTTGCGGGGGCAGGAGCTTTGCAAAATCTAAAACTGGCGCAGTGCAGCCATTTATATCAAAGCCTAGAGGTCTTCTGCGATGCAGACAGGTAAAATCAGCAAGCATGGAAGTTAGCCAGCGAACAGAGAAATCCGGGAGTAATGAACTATGAAATTCGTGTCCGACCCACCGATATCAGTCAAAATCCGCAAAATGAAGGAGCGGGTGCGGTGGCTGGAACCGAGTCTTGTGGAGCGGGGAATCGATCAAACCCGGATGGTTTTAGATGATGGCGGCTCTGAGAGTCCAGAGTTTTCATTTTTAGTTGTGGGTGATAGTGGTTCTGGTGCCTATCGGGGAGAAAACCCTCAACGACAAGTTGCAGAACTAATGCTGCCGCACCGCGAAGAGAGTCGTTTCGTCTTGCACACGGGGGATGTGATTTATCTGGTTGGCTCCAGCGAATACTACCTGAAAAACTTCATTTCTCCCTACCGAGAATTTTTGGTGGGGGGCGAACAACCAGAGCGCATTACTTATGACCAGATGGTTTTCAATACGCCGTTTCTTCCCGTACCAGGGAACCACGATTACTATGACGTGCCGATTATCTACGGTCTGATAGCACACGCGGCTCTGCCACTGCGCCGCCTGTTGAAGTCGAAGTTAGATGGCGGCTTCGACATTGGCTGGCATGGTTCGGGACAAGGCAATGCCTATGCACGGGCGTTTCTTGACTACCTGAAGGCGTTTGACCCCAAGGGAGAATTGGAACATCATCTAGACAGTCATTACACCGCCAAAACCGAAACAGGTCGCTGTCTTCGTTATCAACCGGGACGTTTTACCCGCTTACCTAACCGCTATTACACCTTCCGTAGCGGCGGGATTGATTTCTTTGCACTTGACTCAAATACTTTTAACGCGCCATCACCACTTCCAGCCACAAAAGAGGGGGACGCTTACCGCCGGGAACTGGAAAAGCGTCGGGATGACCTGGAGCGGCAAAAGCTGCAAATTATTGAAACTTCATCTGAACTTGACTCTAACCAACCTGACGATGCGGAACAGCTTGATGACAATCGTACCAAGTTAGAGCAAATCGACGAGCTTCTGCTCGACATTGAGAAACAACTAGCAGCCGACGAAACAACTGTCATTGACCTGGAACAACTCAACTGGCTGCGACAAAAGCTAATTGAATCTTGGAATACAGCCCAGGTGCGCGGACGTGTGATTTATTTTCACCATCCTCCCTATGTCACGGAAGCGACAAAGTGGCACCAAGCACAAACTTTAGCGATTCGCTACCGACTCCGCGAGGTGCTGGATGCGGTGGCTAATGCAGTTGGCAAGCAGGCGGCGGGGCATCCACTGGTCGATCTAATTCTCAGCGGTCATGCTCACTGCTTGGAATATATCCGTACTGGCGATACTGGACACGCAGATTCTAACCTGAACTGGATCGTGTGTGGTGGCAGCGGTTACAGCCTCCGCCGCCAACGCTCCGAAGGGCCGGAATTGACAGAAACTTTTCGGAATAGTCAGAGCGATCGCACCCGCTTGATAGCGAAATCATTGCTTTTTGTCGGGCGCAATGGTCAAGGTTTCTACATGCGACGACCGTACTCGTTTTTGCGGATCGATGTCCAAGACGGTCGCCCCCCCAAGTTCAAAATTCGACCGTTTATCGCTGAGAAATATAGAAAACAGTGGAACAGTAGCGAACTTGAACCGTTTACAATTTAACTTTTGGCTTTGATCTCAGATAGGAGTTTGCAATTGGGTGTACTACATTCTGACCTCTCGCCACCTCCTCTGCGTTACCCGCATCTGACACACTCAGTTTATTAATCCAAGCCATCAGCAGAGGCTACTGGCAAGGCTACCGGAGGATTTGGGTCGTCTTTTCGCTTGTAGCTAGGCATATCTGCTGCTGGCACAATAACTTTAAGCGCGTGCTTGATGCTTTTGAGGGTGACGGGCAATTCTCCCAACGGATGACCGTCGATGTGGACTGGTAACTTCGCCTTTGATGTTAGTCTTACCTCTGCAACTTGGTAAGTTTCGATTTTAGAACTGCGATGATATTGTCCCTTGCTAATTGACCAGAAGTGACGAATCAGTTCCCATTTACTAAAGTCTCGGAAGACGCTCACCGTCAGCAAACCATCATCCATAATGGCATCTGGAGCTACAGTAAAACCAGTACCGTAATAAGGGCCGTTGGCGATCGCTACCAGCAAAGCTTCTATCCGAAACTTACTTCGGTTGCGTCCTAGTCGCCGCAGCAAAAATCGCCGCCGAGAGGCAGGTTGAAGGATAGCCTCAGATATTGGACGGTCAAACTGGATATTTAGCCGTTGCGGTTTATAGCCAATTGCCAGTTGAGCAGCTTGGAGCATCCGACCCCAACGCCCACCTTTGATTTCTTCACCTAATGGAAACAGGGCTGCGTCCAGTCCCACACCAGCCGCCTCAAAGAAGTAATTTTCATTGTTGGCTTGACCTACATCAATGCTTTTAATTTCACCGTGCGCCAACACAGCGCAAGCTTCGGCGACATCAGTTGGCAGGTTGAGGCTGCGGGCGATGTTATTATAGGTGCCTATGGGGATAATGCCGAGCGGAATTGGTGCGTGGATTAAGCCTTTGGCAACTTCGCTTACAGTTCCATCGCCACCACCGACAACAACCATGTCGTAGCCTTCTTCTACTGCTCGTTGTCCAAGCAAGGAAGGTGACTCTGAAGCAGTAGTAAATGCGAGGTCAGCTCGAATATCTTGGGCTTCCATCCCCGCGATGATTTCGGGCAACTTCATCGGATTGGGCTGAGTATCGCCCGAAATCGGGTTCATGATCAGGCGAGCGCGCTTCATGTAAAGGTTGTTGCAGAGTGGGGAACTATTAGACTCGTTAGAGCTGCTAGTTTTACGTTCACCTTAGCACAACTAGCGGTTTTGGGTAGAATACCAAAGTTGCTAGGCTAAAGCGCAATTCACTTAAGGAAGCCAAACTTTCAACAAGATTGATTTTGCACTGTGGCAGTGACCAGAATTCACCCTGTAGTAAAATTAAACTTTTATATCCAATTATCAACATCTAAAAGTGCCGTCAGGCAAGATGTAAGTAAAGGTATACAGAGATTTTTGACTAGACTTTGGCTTGCACGGCGGTACTCGATTCAATACTATGACTGCTTCCCAGATTGCTTCTTCATCCATAATTGACGACATTGCTCGACTCACCCGCGAAGCCGCACGTCAGCTGGCGGTTCTCTCAACCGATGCTAAAAATCAAGCAATCGTGGCGATCGCGATCGCGCTTGAAGCCGCAACACCTGAAATTTTGGCGGCTAACGCGGCTGATTGCAAGGCGGCCCAGGCGGCAGGAATTCCTAAACCGCTTTATGCTCGGTTAAAGTTGGATGAGACAAAATTGCAGGGCGCGATCGCGGGTGTGCGAGATGTGGGACGCTTGAGCGATCCTGTCGGCGCAGTCCAAATTCATCGGGAACTAGATACAGGTTTAATTCTCAAGCGCATAACTTGTCCTCTAGGTGTTCTAGGAGTGATTTTTGAAGCGCGTCCGGATGCGGTCATGCAAATTTCTACTCTGGCGATTAAATCCGGCAATGGTGTCATTCTCAAAGGCGGACAGGAAGCAGTGCGTTCTTGCGAAGCTTTAGTAAAAGCAATTCGTCAAGGATTAACCCAAACTGGCATTAATCCAGATGTTGTGCAGTTGCTAACTACTAGAGAAGAAACGCTGGAATTGCTGAAGTTAGATCAGTATGTGGACTTAATTATTCCCAGAGGTTCTAACTCATTTGTCCGATTTGTGCAGGATAACACTCGGATTCCGGTCTTAGGCCATGCAGAAGGAATTTGTCATGTATATGTGGATGAAGCTGCTGATATTGAGAAAGCTGTGGCCATTACTGTAGATGCCAAAACCCACTATCCAGCCGCTTGCAATGCTTTAGAAACGCTGTTGGTGCATAACGCGATCGCTTCCGAATTTTTGCCGAAAGTTGCTAAATCTTTGCAAGAAAAAAATGTGGAATTGCGGGGAGATGAGAAAACCTGCGAAATTCTAGACATTGCAGCTGCGACAGAAGCAGACTGGGTGACAGAATACAGCGATTTAATTCTCTCTATTAAAATTGTGCATTCCTTGGAGGAAGCGATTAACCACATCAACACTTATGGCTCAAAGCATACAGATGCTATTGTGACCGAAAATTCTGAAGCTGCTGCAACATTTCTCGCTCAAGTTGATGCTGCTGGTGTCTTCCACAACTGTTCCACTCGCTTTTCTGATGGCTTCCGCTACGGATTCGGTGCAGAAGTGGGAATTAGCACTCAAAAAATGCCGCCTCGCGGGCCAGTGGGTTTAGAAGGATTGGTGACATACAAATATCAAATTGTAGGTGATGGGCATATTGCCGCCACCTACAGCGGTGCAGATGCCAAACCTTTTACCCATCGCGATTTGTAATCTCTCGTTCCCAGGCGGAGCTTGGGAATGCCAATCAGCCGACTTTCTACTAAGAAATCCGTATAGTTCTACCTTATTAGCTTGCGATTAAACTTACAGAATTTCGGAACCAGAGGCAGAGCCTTTACGAGTGCATTCCCTGGTTCTAGCTGGGGAGCGAGAGAATGGCTAAGGGCTAATAATTAATGATTAATGACGAATTAAACTGGTTTGCAATGGCTTTACAATTGCGGGGGTCAGTGGCTCCCATCATTTTTCCTCGTGTTTTGTTGTGCGGAGGATTTGGCTTTTTAATTTCTCTATTTTATTATTGGGGATTACCCGTATCAGAGAATAGTTTGGCTAGCTTAGTTACTAATGTTGTCTACAACTTGGTATTAGGTTTATTATTGGTTTTTCGGACAAACACGGCTTACGATAGGTTCTGGGAAGGTAGGAAATCATGGGGTATTTTAGTTGTGAATGTCCGCAACTTAGCGCGTCAGATTCGGGTAGCGATCGCTACTACAGAACGGATAGATAAAGAAAACAAAGATTCAACGCTGCGCCTATTGGGTGTTTTTGCGATCACTACTAAATTACAGTTGCGCCAAGAACCGATAAGCGAGTTGGAAGATATAATTACCCCATCCCAATCGCTCAAGCTCAAAAGTGTGAACAATCCCCCGTTAGAAGTTGCTCTTTGGATTGGCGATTACCTACAACAGCAGCATAACCGAAATTTATTAAGTAGCAATCAGTTGATTGCTATGAACGAATTGCTAGATAAAATGGTAGAAGCTTTAACTGGCTGTGAACGCATTTTAAAAACGCCAATTCCTTTAGCTTATTCTATCTACCTCAAGCGATTATTGCTAATATATTGCTTTTTGTTACCTTTTCAATTAGTTGCAAAATCCGGATGGTGGACAGGTATAATCGTTATTTTACTAAGCTTTGTTTTGTTTGGAATCGAACAAATCGGTAATGAGATAGAGAATCCTTTCGGACATGATACTAATGATTTGCCATTAGATGAGATTTGTAGCTCAATGATTCAGAATATTGAGGATTTAATTGATAAACCTCAGGAGGCAGAAGTCTTAAGTGCGAATGTATCTGTAAAGGATATAGCATAAATTTTGGCTTCTGAAAAATTAAACTCAAAATTGCAATGGATAACATTCAGATAACAGGAATTCGCTGCTACGGCTACACAGGCTATTTACCAGAGGAACAGGTACTGGGACAATGGTTTGAAGTGGACGTGACTTTATGGCTGGATTTGGCACCAGCGGGAAAAAGCGATGCTATAGAAGACACTCTGGATTATCGCACAGTGATTTCAACAGTAAAGCATCTGGTGAAAACGTCTAAATTTGCCTTGGTGGAACGATTAATCAGCGCGATCGCATCGAACATCTTAGAATTAGAGCAAGTGACACAAGTTCAAATTCGACTCAGCAAACCCGCCGCACCAATTCCAGACTTTGGCGGCAAAATCACCCTTGAAGTGATAAGAAGGAAGGAAGAAGTCTAATAGCTAATGGCTCATTGTTGATGATTATTAGCTATTAGCAACCTGACCAACAATAAAATTATTCATAGGGAGAAAAAGCGTGACTTTTCGGATTTTAAGCTTTGACGGTGGCGGTATTCGAGGCGTAATTGCTGCAACGATGCTGGCAACAATCGAAAAAATGATCGGCCAACCTTTAAATCAGTATTTCAACTTAATTGCTGGCACCTCCACGGGAGCAGTTTTGGCAGCAGGGATTGCCACAGGTCTTCAACCTTCCCAGATGGTGGAACTATACCAAAGAAAAGGTTCTAGAATCTTTCCCTATAGAAGCATTTGGTCGCCGCAACGGGCGGGATTAGTTCTTCAGTATGGAATTTCTGCTCCTAAGTATTCAGATAACGGTTTAATTGCCGTTCTCAAAGAAGAATTCAAATACAAAAAACTGTCAGATATCACTTCAACAAATCTGCTGGTTACTGCCTACGATACAATTGGCCGGGAACCGCTGATTTTTAAAAGCTGGCGCAAAATTTTTGGCGATCTTCCTGTGTGGGAAGCGTGTGTTTGTTCTGCGTCTGCGCCTACCTTTTTTCCTGCACACAGATTGGATCGGAAAGAAGAAGGCAAAGCTCAAGGTGGAGATATAAACACTATAACGCTGAGTCCAGAGGCAGCAGACGACAATAGTGATTACAATCAAATGCTTATTGAGATCGTCAGTGGTACGGGAAGGGGACAAACTCGTACTATCATCGGGTACAGAGGGACAATTCATCAGGCGATAGTTGATGAACCTTGGGCGGTGGTGCCTGACACTACTTCTATATACCGAGTGACGAAGGTATATTCAGTTATTGACGGCGGTGTAGGCGCAAATAATCCGACAGCTTGCGCGATCGCTGAAGCATTGCGACTTGGCTATGAACCCAAGGATCTTTCTGTCCTCTCGGTGGGTACAGGAAGTCTTACCCGTGAAATTCCCCTAGAATCTGCCCAACAATGGGGTGCAACACAATGGGCGTTACCAATTCTTGATGTAATTTTTGATGCCTCATCTGACATTAATAATTACATCGCTAAGCAGATTATTCAGGATAATCGTTACTTGCGTTTGCAATTTAGATTAGATAGCAAATTGACCGGAAAACGCTTGAGTGACGATATAGATGATGCTAGTCCGGTGAATATTGCAAATCTGGTTGAAGCTGCAAGGGTTTACATCAGTCAACGACCAGTGCAAGAAGCGTTGATGAGTTTATTGAAATATTAAGTTGATATTTCTCGTTTCTAGTCTCTGAGAGGAAGTTTGAAAAGTAATAATTGAGACGCTTCAAGGGTGGAGATCCCCCTTGCATCCCCCTTCTCAAGGGGGACTAAGACTTGATTCTCCCCCCTTTTCTCTAGCGCGGGGACTGGGGGGGATCAAACTAACTTTTGAGACTTCTGGGACAGCCTCTAACTGAAACGAGAAATATCAAATTAATAATTATTATCAAAATTTGCGGCAATGAATAAACCAGCCGCATTGCTATCAAGTGGCTTAGAGAAAAAGTATCCTTGCCCGAATTCGCAGTTTAGCGATCGCAATTTCTCCAGCTGATCCGCCGTTTCTATCCCTTCTGCGATCGCATCCAGTCCTAGATTGTGAGCCAGGGTAAGAATTGTTTTTACAATTTCGGAATCTTCCCCTTCTCCCCGCATACCCTTAACAAAGGAACGGTCAATTTTTAGCGTATTGAGGGGAAAACGGTGCAGGTAGCTTAAAGAAGAATATCCTGTGCCAAAATCATCAATACTTAACCGAATTCCAGAGTTACTTAATTGCTGAAGCATCGCCGTAGCAGCGGCGGCATTTTCCATCACCACAGTTTCAGTAATCTCCAGTTTCAGACAGTGCGCTGGTAACTCGGTTTCCTCAAGAATTTGCTTAATTTGTTCAGTTAAATCGGGTTGGGAAAACTGTTTGCCGGATAAATTGACGCTCATCGTTAAGGGCGCTAAGTCAGGAAATTCTTGTTGCCAGAGGCGCATCTGACGACAAGCTTCCCGCAAAATCCAGATTCCCATAGGCACAATTAAACCAGTTTCTTCTGCAACGGGGATAAATTCAATTGGAGAAACCAAGCCGCGCATCGGGTGAGACAACCGCACCAATGCCTCAAAGCCAGCAAGTTTGCCAGTGGCTAAGGAGACAATTGGCTGGTAGTGCAGCAAGAGTTTTGATTTATTAGCTTGGTTTTTTGAATTTTGAGTTAATGGAGAATTATTAATTGAGGATTCAGAATTTTCTGGAAGGGCGCGTCTGAGGTCATTTTCTAAATGCAAGCGAGCCACAGCATGGGCGTGCATAGCGGTAGTAAACACCTCGTAGCGGGCTTTGCCAAGAGCTTTGGCGCGATACAAGGCGATATCAGCGTCGCGCAGAATGTCTCCAGGATAGGGACATACATTCTGGATGCCGGATGAGCCATCGCTCATCTGTCCGCCACTCAGAGTAATGCCAATGCTGGCGGTAATAACTACCTCGTGTCTATCTAGATTAAAAGGTGTCCGCAGTTCCTCTTGGATGTGTTGGGCGATCGCAATCGGAAAGCTGAGATCGCAAACATCCTCTAACAACAGGACAAATTCATCGCCCCCAAGCCGCGCCACCGTATCGCCTTCTCGCAGACAAATTTGCAGACGATTTGCGATCGCAATTAGCAGAGAATCGCCCGTAACATGACCCAGGCTGTCATTGACTACTTTAAACCGATCCAGATCCAGAAATAAAACTGCAAACTGATACTCTGGCTGTCTTCTAGATCGCGCGATCGCTTGTCCCAGTCGATCCATAAACAATGCTCGATTTGGCAAACCAGTCAGCGGATCGTGAAACGCATCATAAATCAACTGTTCCTCAGCCACCTTCCGGTCTGTAATATCAGTTTGCGATCCGGCCATCCGATACGCTTTCCCATCGGCATCTCGAATAGCCAATCCCCGACAGATCATCCAGCGGTAAGTTCCATCTTTATGCAACATCCGATACTCTTTCTCGAAGTGCTGAGTCAACCCTTCCAGATGCGCGTCCAGTGTTGCTTTGACGCGATAAAAGTCCTCCGGATGCACTCGGTTAAACCATTCTTGAGAACTGTCGCTAATTTCGTCGTCTTGGCACCCCAGCATGGATTTCCAGCGGGGTGAAAAATAGATTGTTTCTGTTTTCAGGTTCCAGTCCCACAGTCCCTCATTGCTGCCACGAACCGCCAGTGCATAGCGCTCCTCACTTTCCCGCAGCGCCTCTTCTGCTTGCTGGCGCTCCTGAGCTGCCGCCAAAACATTCGCCACAGCTTGCAAGAAATGTACCTCATCTTCAGTAAACTTTCGGTGAGTCGTCGTGTGAACGCTCAACACCCCAAAAGGTTCGCCCTGACCATGAATAATCACACTCATGCCGCTGATGACCCGGTGGTTGTGCAGCAATGGTGTTCCAGAAAAGCGCGTTTCGATGCGGAGGTCTTCGACAATCGTTGGCTTCCCTGTCAGCAGTGTATATCCGGCTTGGGAACGGTCGTGAGCGCCTACTTTCGCAGACCCGACAAACCCTTCCTGCCAACCGACACCCGCTCTGAGAAAGAAAGCATTACCCCCAGGCATCAGTTCCAAAACCATGCAATACTTCACTTCCAAGGTTTGGGCAACAATGGTGATGGCTTCATCCATCAGCTTGTCAAGACTGGTGCCAGAAAGCGCCCGTTGACCGAGTTGCGCTATCACTGCTGAGGCACGCGCATGGGATCTTAGTTCTTCTTCAGCGGCTTTGCGTTCAGTGATATCGCGTTGCACTGCCAGCATATGGGTGAACCAACCGCTACTATCTGCCAGTGGCACGATATTCAGCTCTACCCAAAATTGCGAACCGTCTTTGTGGTAATTGATTAACTCGGCTCTGACTGACTCCCAGCGCGAAATAGCCTGACGTATTTTGTCTAATTGCGATCGCTCGGTCTTGGGCCCTTGCAAAAACCGGGGAGTCCTGCCAACAACCTCTTCCAGGCTATAACCTGTCATCCTGGTAAAGGCTTCATTGACATAGACAATCTTAGGGCCAAGCGGCGCCTCAATCGGTTCGGCTTCGGTAATCACAATCCCATCATTAGCGTTGACCACTGCTGACTCTAGTAGGCGCAGGCGCTCCTCAGAAAGCGTGAAGAAACGCCCTAATTTTTCTACTTCTTGGCGTCCTGGGGCATAGGTCAAACGAGCCAAATCGCGGCGTAATTCTTGTTGGGCAACGATCTGGCGTGCTAAACTTTGCAGTGCCTCTGCCTGTTTTGGGCTGAACTGGCGCGGCACTAGGGTCATATTGGCATCAATGATACGAGGTTGGTGATTTGTCTCTAGTTTAACTTTTCGATTACTAGCTAGTTGTGGTTTTATCATTTATAAATACTCATTTAAGCATGGGTATATATAGGCTGCAAAACCGTTTTATAACTAATATTTTACTATTTTTATTAATTTTTAATATTCTTGTTATTTCTTAACTATTCTCAATCTTTTACAGGATTGATATATTGTTTGTATGAAGCTACGATTGCTCGTGTGAAGGCAAGGCAAAATAACAAAGTTATTATTATTATCATATTTTGCAGGCAAAATAATACCTGGGCTGTTTCTGGAAGTGAAGAAGGCAAAAATAAGTATTTTTACCTTCTTCCTATTGGCTGATTTATTTTCTTTTGGCTAGGATTCTATGGGAAAAAACAGCCTACTTTTAGAGGAGTATTTCCAGGCAATTCCTTCTGGATCTCGGCTCTTGCTCCAATCGGAAAAGTATGGCTCACTTCTACGTTTGTAAACAGTGCTGGAGTGAACATCAAGCCGCCTTGCCAGTTCGGATTGGATGATACCTTTAGAGCTTGTTTGTTTTTCAGTGGTTTGTTTGTCTTGTAAGCGCGTGCTTGGCTGCTCATCTAGTGAGGTTGTTTCGTCTTCTGAGGCATCATCGCTATCATCATCTAGGCTGTACTCTTCACTATCGTCAAATATGGTGCCTAGAGTGCTAGCGGTAACAAAGTAATAAACTGTGCCTTGGTCTTGATAGTCAAGGGCGCGAGCGCCGAATTCCTGAGATTTTGTCTCTAAGTACCGTTGCGCTGCTGATGCAGGCAGATTTGCTTTCATTGCCAAGTCAAGTGCGGTAACGCGCCCTTGAGTTTCTTGGATCAGCTGATGAAAAAAAGGATTTACTTGCTGACTCCACTTTTGCCATTGATAGTTTTGCCAAAGCCTCAAAATAATTCCCAGCAACAGCAGTGCTAACAGCACAGGCCATGCTACAAACAGAAAGGCAATTCCAAAGGCAATTGGCAAAAGGACAACCAGGCAACCACCTGCACTACTATTTACGGGTTTTCCAGCCATGTTGCTTATTGAATATACTTAGGTCTTGATATCGCAATAATTGCCGTTGTGGCAAATAATCATAATATTTGCACGGCTATGGGCGATCGCAACCAAACCAAAAGGCAAAAGGCAAAAATAGGCAAAAGCAACGTCTCTACACGTTGCTTTTGCGTTGTTACTTCGGTTGTGACACCTTCAATGTAGAAGAAGCAGTGCGTCCAAACTCTTCGGGAGCATATTGCAGATGAACTTCTGCACCGGGCCAGAGGAAAGTGCCTGGGGTGACGGAACGGACGAGGTAGTGCAGGTTGTAAACTCCAGGTTCAAGGCGATCGCTATAAGCGACAATGCGATCGCTATAAATCGTCTTGAAGGCAAAGTTATCGGACTGCGATCGCACGTTGACACCGCTAGTCTGGAAACTGGCATCCACCGCCTCAAACCCCGCCGGGAGATGATCGGTAATCACAACCCGATCCACAGGACGATCGGCGATAATCTCCAAACCGATATCAAACACCTGTCCCGCTTCCACAGTCAACGGCTCATCTTTACCATAAAGACCTTGTTTTTGCAAGATTTTTTCTTGGCTAACCCGACGAATTTCCCGCACCACTCGCAAACCGTTGAATCTCCCCGGTTGATTTCCCTGTAAGCGATAGCGATAAGCAACGAGGTAGTGTAGCGTACCCTGACCGGATTTTTGCAGAATCAGGTCGTGACGCGATCGCGGTAACTGTGCCATTGGCACTTTGATATCCTGGCTGGGGTTGGTGTAACCTTTAAACTGAGCTGAACCTAAATTTTGCGAAGCTAGTTTCACAGTGGCGGCAAAATTAGGCGGTGTTGGCTGGAGTTGAGTGTATTCCACCAAAGCTGTCAATGCTTGGGCGTTATCATAAATATTCGGCCAAGTGCCATCGCGCCGCAGTCCCAGGAGACTTTGCACTAGGCGATCCAAAGTTTCAGGGTTACTCTTTTGAGAAATAGCAAGACGCAAAGCTTCAGCTTGTGCAGTTGTTGGCGAACTTAGCCACGATAAGCCTTGGGGAAGATTTATTGTAGCTGTACGACCTGTTTGATAGATATTCTGCTGCAATTGATTCCAGAGGGTTTGCGATTCTTCTTGCCACTCTGGAAACCCAGATAAGTAACGCGCCAGTTTAATCTGAGTAACTAAATCAAATTGACTGCGTTGTGCATAGATATCTGCTAAAAAGTCATTGCGTTTTTCTCCCAGTTCTGATAATCCTATCAGTGCTTTTAGTCGCAACTGATTTTTGCATTCTTGAGAGCAAAAATCATTTTGACCGGGAGCTGCTAGGATTTTCTTTAAGTAGGATTTTAGCCGAGAGATCATTCGAGAATCTACCGTCAATCCTGCTTGAGATGCTTTAGCCAAAGCTTGTGCGGCGTAGGGAGTCACAAAAGGATCTGATTTCTCTTGTCCGGGGAAAGCAGCAAAACCACCATCAGCCTGCTGGAGTTTTTGCAACTTTAAGACAGCCTCTTCTGCTTGCTGGCTTGGGTTAAACTGTTTGAAATTCCCATATTTTTCAGAAAGAGATTGTAAGCTGGATGCGATCGCTAACTGACTCGCCGCAGGTTCCAAGAAAGGTAATTGTTCATCCTGCAAAACTTGTTTCGCTGGTGCGGTAATTTCCGGTATCAGCGTACTAGCTAGGGAAATCTCCAAACCTCCCGCATCAGGAACAACATTTTTATCAACATTCACAGGAATCTTCACCTCTCCCCCTCTTTTTGAAGGAGGGTTCGGGGGGATCGTTCCCGATTCTACAACCTGTTCAGTAATTTCTAACGGCTTCACCTGCAAAGGCACTTCAAAAGCATCAGATATACCGTTCAACTGCGTGGTAAACTTCACCTGAGATTCGCCTGCACTACCTGCAACTATAGGAAAGCGATAGGCGCGAGTTCCAGATTCTGCTGTGGTTTGTATCCCCCGATGATTGTCTGCAAACTGTAAGGAACCACCGACAACACCGTTAATCGCCAAATTTCCTGTTTGTTGGGTGTTATTAGTGACAGATAAACCAACTTCCAAGCGATCGCCTGGACGCGCAAACTGCGGCAATATAGGATTAGACAGCAACGGTTTCGTTGTGATAAACGTCGTCTCAGCGTTCCCAAAGCGCAAATTTCCATCAGTAGCAACAGCCATCACCCGCCAAGTCGTCAAGTCATCTGGTAACTTAAAAGTCACGCTAGCTCGTCCACTCTCGTCTGTGACAACGCTATTGTAGTAAGCTAAAGCTTGAAAATCCTTGCGGATGCGCGTACTTGCTGCGACTGCTGATTGTCCCCCGCCATAACCCCAGCCTTTGGGTTTAGCTAATTGATTGGGTTGTACTACTACATTCTGACGATTATCGCTGAAGCGAGTAGAAATAGACTGCTCTGCATAAACGGTTTTTACCAAATCCGGCGGACGGTATCCACTCAATTGCAACACCGCCTCATTCACCGCCATGACAGTAAATTGTCCTTTTACTGGGTTTCCGGTAGCATCCTTCAATTCTAGTTGTACTGTTTGTTCTGCACCGGGTTGTAAAGATGGTGCATTCACCGTCTCGACAATTTTTAAATACTTGTCGTCCAAGTTGGTTTTGAAAGGTGCAAAACCAATTCGCATCAGGTTTTTCAGATTTCCCAAATCCACCTGATTTATATTAGCGCCTTGTCGAACCAAGACAGCCTCTACTGCTGCATTTGGCAGCATTTCTGGTGTCACTTGGAATTTAATTTGCGGCGCACCACCTTTAACTTTGGTAATTGTTTTATAAAGAGGTTTGTCGCGGACAACTGCAAAGTATAATTCTGCTTCCGGATAGGGAGACTGGATTAAAGCTGTGGCAATTTCACCGAGTTTGTAGGTGTCTTTGTCGAGTTTTACATCTAAGCGATCGCTTTCTCTCTCTCCCCAGTTTACCGCGTTCTCGCCAGTTGCCCAAATCTGCAAATCTGTAGCGGTTGCTTCGTCTTTAGAATCAACAAAGTTAGCGCGAATCCGATAAGAACCCGATTCTGTCGGAGTCAGCGATACAGATTGAGGACTATTTCCCGATTTTACCTCTACTTCTCCTACCGTCTTATATTCAACCTGATTTTTAGCAGTATTGCTGCCTTCCACTACTCGCGTGACGCTGCTGTACTTTATCTGTTGTAGTTGGACGCGCACCCGTTGACCTGCGATCGCTTTTCCGGTAGCATCGGTGACGATAACCTGGACGGGGAAAGGTTGAAGAGCATCAGCGACGAAATTGGTGGAAAGTCCGATTAAGCGATGACTTGGCAATACCGTAAACGTTTTAGAATCAGAGACAGACAGATTAGAAACATCCGCAACTTGCACATCCACCCGATAAGTCATCGGGTAAGGCAAATCCTTAGCAATTTTGACAATTTGGCTACTCTTCCCGCCACCATCTAACGCCTGATTTGATTGCAGCACATCGCTGGCGATAGTAGGACTTTCCTCTGGCCAAAACCACTTACGCCCAAAAGAGAATTGCTCCCAACCTTTCGGGATAAAATCAATTTGTGACCTAGTGACATAATATTGAGCTTTTCCTCCTTCTACAGGCGAACCAAACAGATAATTACTAGCAGCTTTTGCCTCAACTTGTTGCTCACCTATAGCAAATTCTTTGTCTAAATTTAGCTCAACCTTAAAATTGGGCGGTTTGAATTCAGCAACCCGAAAGTCGCCAGAAATTTCTCTACCATTTTTACCTTTAGCTTGAATGGAATAATAGCCTAGAGGCTGATTATTTCGCAACGGCAATTCTAGGGAAAACGTGCCAAATTCATTTGTGCTTTGAGTGCCTAAATCTGTCTTTTGACCATCTGGATTTAACACCGTTACTTTGTAACTAGCATTTTTGTCCTGCTTGATACTGCCATTTTCTAAATAGTAAGCAAAACCAGTAAATGCCGCCTTTTCTCCAGGTTTATAAAGCTGTCTATCTGAGAAAATTACCCCCCGCGATTGTGGCTTCCCATCATCCCAGCCAGAATCAACACCATAGCCATAAGCACCGCTATATTCCTCCGTTCGGGTAAATGCCCAATCTTGATTTTCACGAGCAATTACTAACAATCTCGGTGCTTTCTCAAAGCCAGAATTTCCACCCAAACACTGCTGCAAATTCTGACGATTTAACAACAGCGTACCATTTTGATCGGTTTCGCCAGTTGCACAAGCCGTAGGTTGAGGACGAGATTTTGCTTCCAACTTTGATTCATAAATCTCAAGGCGTGCAGCTACTACAGGAGAACCATCAGAAAGATGATGCACTCTAACTAAACCTGACTCTGGAAACCACTGTGTAAATACACCCAAATTAGTTAATTGCACCATTCCATAATTCGTCGATTCGCGCCATTGCTGCTTATTATTTTCTAAGTAGCGATTGGTTCGCGCCTGAACGCCATAAGCTAACATTCCCGTAGCGTTACCCAATTTTTCTCGCAAAGGAACAGTAACATCAATAGACTGATTTTTCTTACCCGATACCTTGAAGCTTTGCCAAGAGTTGGGATTAGGCAATAAATCGTTTCCGTCTCCTCTCGGATAAGCAGAATCGCTATAAACCAACTCTGTTGGCTGAACTACTCGATAAGCTGCTTTATACTTCGATTCCGGTAAATTTGTTGTAGAAATATTCAGTTCTAAATCTTTACCTGCGGGAAAAATATTCAAACTGGAAGGCACCCAAATATCCCCAGCTACATCGCCTGGTTCGTATTGCACAGTGACTGGTTTATCCAAGGTTTGCCCGAACTTATCTTTGATGGCACCAATGGTAATTGTATAATTCGTAGCAGGTTCCAATGCCCAAGGATTGAGACTAACCAAACTATCCCCATCCACTGCTTGAACCAGTTTAGGAGCTTGTTTTGGTGCAGGATTTATGGTAATATTATCTATAGCTGAATCTGCAAGAATGCCGTTATTAAATTGCAGTTGTGGGCTACCTTTCACAAACCGCCCGTAGGTTCCGCCTGCATCCGGCTGTCCGTAATATTGGATTTTTTGAAATTTCAGCGGCGAGTAGGTTGCCACTTTACTGATAATTGGCATTTCAGTAAGCAAATTACCACGCGCCGGACGCAAACCAGGAGAAAACTGTAAACGGTAACGAGTTGCCTTTAAGAGAGTTTGTTGCGGTACTAAAGTATACGTCCAGGTGGGATTTGAAGGGTCAGATTTATCCTGCGGCTGCTCATTATCCGCTGGAGTTGCATCTTTTTCCAAGTCAACTTTGAGCCGCACGCCCTTATTCTTCCCTTCTGGAATTAGCTGCGAATGTTCTTGTATTGAAGCAAGATCCAATTCCACATTTGAGTTAAATTTCAGGGTTGGTTTTAAATCAATGGCTTGATTATCGGAATTTTCACTATTAGTGTTAGGTAAATTAGTTAGTTTAATTGTTTCAGTATTGAAAGTCCAAGCCAAATCTTTATCCAGACGATGATTTTTTAGATCCGCTAAACCTGCCTTCAGGGTGACTTTGACTCGCGTTGCTTTTGGCAGTGCTTTATCTGCCTGAAATCCCACCATTCGTGGTGTCAAAAATCGAAATTGCCCCGGCAAAGGCGGTATAATTTCAAATTTTTGCAGTTTTTCCTGCTGATTTGGACTATCAAGACTCTCAACTGGAATTACAGCCTCTTTAAACCGGATCAAGATTTGGCTTAGAGGTTCAGCTTCCCCAGTCGGACTAATTTGCTCAATCCAATCTGGTAATTGCGGAGTGGGTAAAGATGGAACGGCTGGAAGTGGCTCATTTCCAGAGAGATTAATCACGCCGCATCCAGCCATGCCTAATGTAAGTATGAGGACGAATAAAAACTGCGCCCAAGTTCTAAAAATGCCGATATTTTGCATGACAACTGCCGACTGACTTACTAATCAATCTTCTACATCTCAATCTGTCAGCCTTCCGGGGAGCTTAACAATTAAAGACTAAAATCTTTACTTTATGGGAGATTGATACTACTCTCGCTTAGCTAAGATCCAAACAGTAACCCATCCTCCAAATTCCTTATCTAGGTACTGATGCGCCGAAAAGTGCGGTCGCATCCTTCCTTGGTTCCCATTTACTGCACGGTTGAGGATTTAGAGTTCTTGAGAGTTTTCAGCAATCCAAGCGGCTAGGCTCTCTTGATCTTCCAAACCATCCACAAGATTAATCATTATTACTACTGCTTCTGGTTCTGGTGCTACTAACTTATAGCCATTCAATCGTAAAAAAACGTCGATGACAGCAAGGGCAACGCGCTTGTTGCCATCAACGAAACTATGATTTTTTGCCAAAGCGTAGCCGTAGGCTGCTGCCAGATCAAACAGAGTTGCATTTTCACTGTAAGAGAATAAGTGGCGAGGTCTGGCTAAACTCGCTGAAAGTAACCCCGCATCTCTTAATCCAGACCTCCCCCCATGTTCTGCAATTAGCTCTTCATGAATGGCGCTTACTGCTGCCTCAGGCACCCATCTGGGTTCCATCCTATTTAGCTAATTCACGAAGGGCATTACGGTAGTTTTTGCGGGTTTCTGCAAAAGCCTGCATCGCGGCTTCAAAGTCAGGATCGTAAGCAGTTATTTGAACTCCATTTGGAGTTTCTGTCAGGAAAATGCTGTCTCCCTCACTGACATTCAGCTTCTGCAATACTTCTTTAGGGAACGTTGCTCCCAAAGAATTGCCAATCCGTCGAATCTTTAGAGTATGCATACTATCACCTCTTAATTGGATAGTAACTACATATGTTATAACATAAAACTCTAGAATGTCATCCCCTTGTTTCGTTATTAAGGTTTTGGCAAATTTTACTGATGCAAGAGGTGCGATCGCGTCCATCAAAAATCGCTCCAATCTTCTAAAGACGCGATCGCACTCTCCACAAAATAGTTAAACAGGCGACGCGATGGCACCTTGAAGGCTGGTAGCGTTCTTGTCTTTTTTCAATTGTGCTTCGATCGCATCGCAGGCAACCTTGACTCCATTTTCTGCCCGTACCTTAGTGCCAACTTCTGAGGCTTTAGCCTGGTAGCGAGGTTCGCGCAATAGGCAATCGAGTTCCTTAGCCGCAAGAGAAGCTGTGTAGAGATCGCGATCAACTGTACGTCCTACTCCTAAACGAGTAATGCGTGCTGCATTGTCTGGTTGGTCGTGACTAAAGGGTACCACCAACATCGGGCGACCGGAACGCAACACCTGTGCAGTTGTGCCTACGCCTCCTTGATGCACAATAGCAGCAGCCCGGTCAAACAGTTCCGAGTAGGGAGCGTAGTCAAAAACAGCAATATCCTTAGATTGCAACTCTTTTGGCAGGGCGCGGCTATCGTTCCCAACCAGCAATACAGCCCGACAGCCCAAGTTTAAAGCAGCTTTAGCACTTTCAAGGTAAAAGTCGTCAGCAACCCACACCCCGGAACTTCCCAAAGTAAAGACAATTGGCGGCTCTCCCGCATCCAGAAATGAGGACAGTTCTGGACATAGACCAGTATTGCCATTGCGATCGTAGAAAGTAAATCCGGTGACGCAAGTCTGTTTTGGCCAGTCGGGTTGGGGACTTGCCAGAACGCTAGAGAATAAAGCCAGCACTAAGTCAGGGGAGTGCATCCCTTCAACCATTGGATTGGCAAGGGGAGATAAACCAAGCTGCGCCCGTAACTGCCGGATGGGTTCGCCCCACGAACTCAAACGATTTTTGGCGAGGCGGATGAACGCTTTATTGACGCCAAGGCCAAGCAAGCGTAGATTCAGCCAACTGGGCAAAGTAGCCACCACTGGGGGATCGTAGGCGGAGAGCAACGACATTGGAGAAAGCACACTGGAAACCCAACGAATTCCTGTTTTCTCAACAACAAGCGATCCGGCGAAGCTGATAGGGTGCGTCACTAGCAGGTCAGCACCACGCACTGCCGACATCATATCCTCATAAGTTTCTTGGAGATACGGTAAGAGTGCTTGGCGAAAGACGTATTCTGTGCCATTTTGCTTGTCCATGAACAGACGCAAAACTTCTCGTTGCTGTTCAACGTCTGTGGGAAAATCGGGACGGACTGGGTGGAACTCAATACCAGCAGCTTCAATTTTGTTACGGTAGAACCCAGATGTAGCAATTACCGCTTGATGTCCGCGTGCCTTTAATTCTAGGGCGATCGCTATATAAGGATGCAGGTCGCCTAGGGAACCATAAGTGTGTAGAACAATCTTCATAATGGCTACCGTATCTTTTTATAGATGAGTTACTTGTATTACTACAAAACTACGGCGGTTTAAGGGTACTTTCTTCACCCGATTGGTGGACTCTATTGGGTGATTAGGAAGAATTACCCATCATTGTCTTGAGGTGGAAGCGTACCATCTGCCAGTTTCAAGCGCTTATAGGGAAGATGCGATCGCACTTCCCCTAAAAACACCCTCATCCGGTAAAGGCGATCGCCACAATGAAGTAATGGTAAGTCTTTGTTTTAGTGGGGTTATGTGATGAGACAACCCAAAAATTGGTTGATTTGGCGTATAAACAAGAAATTTCGCGTATTGTTAGCTTTAGTGTTGCTGTGTTTGACAGTGCGATCGCTTCCTTATCTGGCACCTGTTCGCGTTAAAGATATTGCCCAGGACACGCAAGCGATAGAATTTAGCGATCGCAATGGACTTCCTCTCGGCACGTTACTCACCCGCGATCAAGAGCATACTGCTGTTGTGCCGCTCAATCAAGTTTCGCCCCAGTTTATCAACGCTATTTTAGCTGCCGAGGATAAACAATTTTATCATCACGGGGCGTTGGATATGAAGGCTGTAGCGCGATCGCTTAAAGATGCAATTCAGGCGAGAAGAATTACGTCCGGTGCTTCCACTATTACTATGCAACTAGCCCGGATGTTAGATCCTGTTCCCCGCACTTTGCCAGGCAAAATGCGTGAAATTTGGCTATCTTGGCGACTAGCAGCTGGCATGAATAAAGATGAAATTCTCGCTGCTTACATCAACCGCCTGCCAATGGGAGGAAATATTTATGGTTTAGAAGCTGCTTCCCGCAACTATTTCGATATTCCTGCAAGCGATCTTAATCTTGCCCAAGCTAGTCTTCTCGCAGCCGTTCCTAATAATCCCACCTACTTCAATCCCTACGACCATTGGAAACGCTTAAAAAAGCGGCAAATTTATGTCTTAAATCGCATGGTTGAAGACAATTATATCACACCTAATCAAGCAGAACGAGCATATAAAGAAGAAATTTCCCTAGCACCTCGACAACAGGGAATTATTGCCGCACCTCACTTTTTATTCTGGGCAGCCAGTCAATTACCTCAGCAGAATTATTCTCAAATTCGCACCACTATAGATCGTCCCTTACAGCAATTTGTGGAAGCACAAGTTCAGCAGGTAATTCGCACCCTCACTCCAAATAATGTTCATCATGCGGCTGCTTTAGTAATTAACAACCACACTGGAGAAGTTTTGGCTTATGTCGGTTCTCCCGATTATTTTAATGAAGAATCATTGGGACGCAATGATGGAGTTCAGGCATTACGTCAACCGGGTTCAACTCTCAAACCTTTTCTATACGAATTAGCTTTAGAAAATCGTACCATTAGCCCTAATACAATTTTAGCTGATGTGCCGACTCATTACGCTATTCCCGGCGCAAAACTGTATAGTCCTACCGATTACGATGAAACCTTTCTAGGGCCAGTGCGGGTGCGCCTAGCTTTGGCAAATTCTCTAAATGTTCCAGCGGTGCGGGTGTTAGAAAAGATAGGCGTACAAAATTTTCTTAATCGTCTGCATCAATTGGGATTTGAGCATTTAACTCAGTCGCCAGAATATTACGGTTTGGGATTAATTTTAGGTAGCGGTGAAGTTAGTTTATGGGAGTTGGCGAGGGCTTATGTCACCTTAGCAAGACTTGGAGAAGCGACACCGCTTGTAACTACATTTTATCAAGCGGGAAATCTGCAAAAGGAGGGATTTCAAAATCGAAAATCGGAATGGGAATTAATTACTGATATATTAAGCGATCGCTATGCTCGTGCTACAGCTTTTGGTGTAGAATCTGTACTAGCTTTACCGTTTCCAGCGGCAGTTAAAACTGGCACTTCTTCCGATTTTAGAGATACTTGGACTGTGGGTTTTACTACCGATTATACTGTTGCAACTTGGGTAGGCAATTTCAATGGCGAACCGATGCGACAAGTTTCTGGAGTGACAGGTGCAGCACCTCTATGGAATCGAATTATGTTACACCTGCACTCACATCAAGAACCCGCCGCTTTTCCGCTTCCAGAAAACCTCGTGCAACGTCCTATCTGTGCAATTTCTGGGTTGAAGCCTACGCCAGATTGTCCCTCGGTAGTGCAAGAATATTTGTTTACAGAAGATATTAGCAATTATGAGCGTCAGTCACACACTGTTAACTTACCTTTAGAGTATGATGAGTGGTTGGCAAGACAGGATCAACCGAGTTTTACTTCTAGTAGTCTGAAGATTTTGTCTCCTCACAATGGCGATTTTTTCCTGTTGCATCCAGGTGAAGAAACGAACCGCCGAGGCGCAGAGGACGCAGAGGGAGGAGGAAAGCAACGGTTGGAGTTTAGGTTGGCGGCAATGCCTACGCAGCCTGTAGAGTGGTGGTTGAATGGGGAAAAGTTAGCTACGCAGTCGTCCAATTCTCTATTTTGGCAGCTTCGTCCTGGTAAGTGGACTTTGCAAGCTAAAAGCGGTGAAATGATGGATAAGGTAAGCTTTCAAGTTCAGTTGGCTGAGTATAGGCAAACACGTCGGGGTTTCTCTATTGCTAAGCCTCCGGTGTTGTCACATTAGACTTTTTGATTTAATAAATATTAGTGTATAGCGTTTCTCAGTTGGGCGGAATATATCGCGGTTCTGATGTTCTCCCCACCTTGCTAGGGACATGGCATTACCATGTCCCTAAATATGTATCGCACCCAACCCTTGAATTGCTATATATAGCAATCTTAAATAGATTGTAAAATAGTTTTTCGTTTGTAGACAGACTTTCTGCCCTACCATCTAGTTGTTTATAACGGTGTAAGATTAAATCACATCTGTTATCTGGTGCGAGAAAGTCTTTGAAGAAGTTTAATTGGGTTGCAAGTGCCATCATAGTCATTGCGTTGATGATGGTTATATTAAATAAAGTTTTATTTTCGGTTGCTATGACCAAAGATGAAGCTTTTGGTTATCCGGGTGCTTGTCCGATTTGGTCGCCTTCAACCCTTACCTTTCTTGGTACTGCCCAAAATCCTACTAGCCAAGTGTGGTTCACTGGTTTTAATGGCATTATTGGTGAGGTATTTTACCCTTCTGTTGATAAGGCGGCTACGGTAGACTGGCAGTTTTTAGTGGGGGATGCTGCTAACAGTTGGGTTGATGAAGAGAAGCAGGATACTACCAGTCAGGTTAATTTAAATAATACGCGATCGCTTTCTTGGAATATCACCAACAAAGCCAAAAATGGTAAATATCAAATTAAAAAAACCATATTCACCGACCCCAACCGAAATACATTAATTCAGCAGGTGACTTTCACTGCTTTGAAGGGAAAGTTAGATAATTTTAAGCTTTATACTTTGTACCATCCAGCAATTGGCAACGATGGAAAATCTACCACGGGTTACAACACCACCTACAACGGTATTAGGATGCTAATTGCTAAAAATTCAACTAATGGTATGGCATCAGCACTAGCAAGTTCTCTGAATTTCAAAAAAGGCATGATTTCCTCTGGCTTCGTCGGACACAGCGACGGCTGGCAAGACTTGAAAGGTGGGAAAATTGATAATACGATGAACTGGACTTATAAATCAGCAACTAATGGAAACATTGCACAAATGGCGATGTTTGATTTAAGTCATTATGCTAACCAGAAATCAGTCACCTTTAACTTAGTTCTCGGCTTTGGCAACAACGAAACCAACGCTAAAAAAGTGGCAGCAGAAACTCTGAACGAGAATGTTCTTAATATGCTGTCCGCTTACAACGCACAATGGAACAGCTACACTAATAATTTAAACAACTTTGGCGGCACCGCTGATACTCAATATTACGTGGCTGCAATGGCACTAAAGGCAGCTACTGACAAAACCTCTGGTGCTATGGTTGCAGGTTTAGGCAATCCTTGGGGCAATTCTAACTACTCAATCTGCAATCCGCTAGGGATAGAAATGCAAGGCGGCTACCATCTAGTTTGGCCTCGTGACTTGTATAAAACAGCTAGTGCCTTAATTGTAGCGGGTGACTCGGCTACTGCTTCTAAAGCCCTCGACTGGTTGTTAACTACCATGCAACAACCCGACGGACATTTTCTTCAGAATGCTTTTGTAGATGGTACGCCTTATTGGACAGGAATTCAAATGGATGAGACAGCTTTTCCAATTATTTTGGCGTGGAAACTCGGTCGTAACGATGCAACAACTTATACAAATCATATCAAACCTGCTGCTGATTATATTGTAAAAAACGGGCCTTGGACTCAACAAGAGCGTTGGGAAGAAAATGCAGGTTATTCACCAGGAACTATTGCATCTGAAATTGCAGCTTTAGTCTGTGCCGCAGACATTGCTAAAGTCAACGGCGATACAACTAGCGAAACTAACTATCTCGCGAAAGCAGATTACTGGCAAAGCATGGTGGAAAATTGGACGTTCACGACTAGCGGTTCTATCGGCAATGGCAAATATTTTGAACGGATTGATGATAACGGGAATCCTAACGACGGACACATTTTAAATATAAGCAACGGTGGCGGTTCTTATGATGAGCGTTCTATCGTTGACAGCAGCTTTTTAGAACTGGTGCGTCATGGGGTAAAACCTGGAAATAATCCTTATATACTATCGTCGATTGCTGCAATTGACTCGACCATTAAACAAACAATTCCCGCTAAAGGAGACGGATGGTTTCGCTACAATCATGATGGTTATGGTGAAACATCAACTGGCGCTGATTATACTGGTGCTGGTATCGGGCGTTTGTGGCCTATTCTCACCGGAGAACGCGGTCATTTTGTCATTGCCAGCGGTGGAAATGCTGACTCTTATTTGGCAACAATGCGTGCGTTTGCTAACAGTTCTTACATGATTCCTGAACAAGTGTGGGATTTAAACGCACCCTCTGGTTTTACGCCAGGAACTCCAACGAAATCAATGACACCGCTTTCCTGGTCGATGGGGGAATACATCACGCTGTTGGCATCGAATTATAGTGGCAAAGTAATGGATATGCCGGAGATTGTCTATCAGCGCTATGTGAGCAATTCATACAAGCCGCATGAGGATAAAACGGTTGATTATAACCAAGCTTCTGTGCAACCAGGGAAAGCTTTAACGATTTACTACAAAGGTTTTTTGGCGAGTTCTGAACAGTTAAATTTACGCTGGGGACACGACAATTGGCAAAGCGTCACTGATAAGCCGATGCTTAAGCGAAATGATGGCTTTTGGGAAACCACAATTTCTATACCAGTGAGTGGAACCGCTTTAAATTTTGCTTTCACTGATGGGAACAATTGGGATAACAACGGAGGCAGCAATTGGAATGAAACCCTCTCCCCGGTTTCTTCCCGAAGATAAATACGCCTGTTGATTGATGTCTAAATATATTTGCGTTTGCTAGGCTATTCAAAGTTTATTTTAAGGCAATTATAGCCCACAGGTTTTTCGCCCTTAGTCCTCAGGCGTTTTTACTTCAATGACAGTGAGAAAAGTACGACATGAAAAAATTAATACAAAAAATATTAAATTTTCCAACTAACTTCAATAGTTTTGAAGGTCGGAGCAAGCAAGATGTTCTCTTATTTGACTCCTCATTTGCTGCCCAAGACATTGCTTTTATAATTGGCGGGGAGTGGGATGGTTGTAATGGGGTTTTGGTAAGTAAAAGCGATGAAATAGCGGTTAATACGGCTGCTGAATTGTTAGGGGCGCGATGGTGTTACAATGGTGCCAAAATCGCCCATACAAGCAGATTGAGTGCTGATGACTTAAGGCGACGTTATGCAGCAGGAGAAAGGCATTTTATCAATGCTAACTTGAGGTGCGCTAAGCTTGGCGAGTGTTTACTTAGTGAAGTTAACCTGAGCTGGGCAAAACTGAGTTTAGCAAACCTGAGTGGAGCCAATTTAAGTAAAGCCAACTTAAGTGATGCAGATTTGATTGAAGCCAACTTGACCGAAGCCAACCTGGGTACAGCTAACTTGGCTAGAACGAACCTGGCTAAAGCTAACCTGCGGCTGGCAGATTTAAGAGGGGCAAATTTGACTAAGGCTTTCTTGAGTGAGGCTAATCTCAGCGAAGCCGACTTAAGGGGAGCAAATCTAGAATTGGCAGACTTAAGAGGCGCTGATTTAACTGGAACTAACCTGAGTGGTGCTAACTTAAGTGGTGCCAAGTTAATTGAAGCTGATTTGGCAACAGCAACCCTATCTAATGACTGAATTTGAGTAGTATGGATACGTGTTGGTATTAGTTTGAGGGCGACTTGTGGCGCGTTCACCGCAGGAATTGCAATGCTGTCGCTTCCACCATTAAAAAAGGCAGGAGGAAAGGATACTTGAGGTTAGCAAATCCAAGGGAGTGTTAAAATTTTTCTGGTTATAGCATCCGGCAAGTTGCTCTCGTAACGAGACGCTACAAACGGAAAGATTTACAACTCCTGCAACGACTATTATAAGAAAAAATTGAGAGAAACAGAAGTTTATTTATTTCTCAATATGGCTAAAGCAGATTTTCGCTTTTATGCAGAACTGAATGATTTCTTGCCGCCTAAAAAAAGGCAAGTAACAATTACTCATCTTTTTGAAGAACGGGCATCGATTAAGGATACGATTGAATCTCTGGGTGTACCCCATCCGGAAGTTGACTTGATTTTAGTTAATGGGAAATCTGTAGATTTTTCTTATATTGTAGCTGATAGCGATCGCATCCAAGTCTATCCGGTTTCCGCTGCCAATGAAAACGCAGCAATAATCTCTCTCGTGCGACCTCAACTGCTAAATGTTTTTCGCTTTGTTTTAGATATACATTTAGGTAAGCTGGCAACATCTTTACGAATGTTAGGGTTTGATACCCTTTACCGCAACGATTACGACGACGAAGAATTAGCCAAAATTTCATCTGCTGAAGAACGAATTCTCTTGACTCGCGATAAAGGTCTATTAATGCGTAGTCTAGTAATATATGGATATTATGTCAGAGAAACTAACCCAGAGCGACAAATTGTGGAAGTCCTGCGACGCTTTAACTTATTTGAACGAGTTTTGCCATTGCAAAGATGTCTGCGTTGCAATGGATTATTAAAACCCGTAGCTAAGGAAACCATCATTGATCAATTACCACACAATACCGCCTTGCAAATTAATGAATTTCATCGCTGTACTGAATGCAGCCAGATTTATTGGAAAGGGGCGCATTATGAACGAATGCAGCAATTTATAGAAGGAGTGCTTTCTTCAGGATGAGGGACTGGGGATTGGGGACTAGGGACTGGGGAAGAGAAGAATATAACCCTGGCTTCTCGCCCTACCCTAATCCCTAATCACCTATTCCCAGCCCTGTTTTTGTTCCCAGCCCCTAGCTACCAATCCATTCCTTAATGTCAACCTTAAATTCTCGTATGCAGGCGGTACAATCGCCAATAATTCCCGTCGTCGGAGAACTAATCCGCAACCATCCGGGGACGATTTCCTTGGGTCAAGGCGTGGTATATTACAATCCGCCAAAAGAGGCGATTGCACAGATTTCGCAATTTCTAGCTGAACCAGAAAATCACAAGTACAAAGCAGTAGAAGGTATTCCACCTTTGCTAGATGTAATTGCGGCAAAACTGAAAGCCGAGAATAATATCGATAACAGAAAAAATTGCATTGTTGTCTCTGCTGGAAGCAACATGGCATTTATGAATGCGATTCTTGCCATCACTTCTCCAGGGGACGAAATTATTATCCAAACGCCTTATTATTTCAATCACGAAATGGCAATTACCATGTCGAGTTGCCGTCCGGTACTCGTTGCTACTGACGAAAATTATCAACTGCGTCCAGATGCGATCGCATCTGCAATTACAAATAAAACTCGTGCTGTCGTCACGATTTCACCTAATAATCCCACAGGCGCAGTCTACTCGCCAGAAGCCTTGCGCCAAGTTAATCAAATATGTCGCGATCGCGCAATTTATCATATTAGCGATGAAGCCTATGAATATTTTACTTACAATAACGTAAAACACTTTTCTCCAGGCTCAATTTCTGCTAATACCGATTATACAATTTCACTTTATACCCTCTCAAAAGCCTACGGTTTTGCTTCTTGGCGTATCGGATATATGGTAATTCCAGAACATCTGCTAGTATCGGTAAAGAAAGTCCAAGATACGATTCTAATTTGTCCACCAGTCATCTCGGAGTATGCAGCATTAGGAGCATTGCAAACAGGAGTTGCTTACTGTCAAGAAAAAATTAGCGCGATCGCATCCGTGCGTCAACTCCTACTAGAAAAACTTAACAGCATACAAGATATTTGTACAGTTCCCCCCGCAGACGGAGCATTCTATTTTCTGTTGAAAATTCATGCTAATCTGCACGCAATGGAGCTGGTAGAAAGACTAATCCGCGAACATGGTGTAGCTGTCATTCCCGGTACAACCTTTGGTATGGAGGACGGTTGTTACTTGCGCGTCGCCTACGGTGCATTGCAACAAGATACAGCAGCAGAAGGTATTGAGCGATTAGTGCGCGGTTTGAAGACAATTTTAGCGGCTTGATGTAACCTTCCTCGTTCCCAGTCACTGACTGGGAACGAGAGATTTACACAGTTTGTAATTCCAGGCTGGGATAGTCAATATATCCCTTCTCATCTCCACCATAAAACGTGTCGCGATCCGGCTTATTCAGTGGAGCATTAGCTGCAAAACGCTCTGGCAAATCTGGATTCGCAATATACAGCCTACCGTATGCCACCAAATCCGCATCACCAGAAGCCAAGACAGCATTCCCCAACTCGCGGTCATATCCTCCCGCCGCAATCAGCATTCCCTTGAAGATGGGGCGGAAGTATCCCACAGACAAGCCGCCTGTATTGACTTCTAGGGTCGTATTGCCATCAAGTCTCGGTTCCACGATGTGCAAATAAGCCAAACCAAAACGGTTAAGTGCAGAAGCTACATAGCTAAACAAAGCTGCTGGATTCGAGTCAGACATACTGTTAAAAGTGCCACTGGGAGAAAGGCGAATTCCTACCCGTTCTCCACCCCAAACACCTACAACCGCTTCAGTTACTTCCATCAAAAGTCGGGCGCGGTTCTCAATTGAACCCCCATACTCGTCGGTGCGTTTATTCGTGCCATCCTCAAGAAACTGGTCAAGTAAATAACCGTTAGCGCTGTGAATTTCCACACCATCAAATCCCGCCGCCAAAGCATTTTCAGCCCCTTGGCGGTATTGTTCGACAATCCCTGGAATCTCTTGTGTTAAGAGGGCGCGAGGAGTTACAAAGGGTTTTGGCCCCTCATTAGTCATAGCTTCTCCGACGGGAGCGATCGCGCTTGGTGCTACTGGTAATTCTCCCCCCGGTTGCAGTGACGGGTGAGAAATGCGCCCAACGTGCCACAGTTGTAGAAAAATCCGCCCGCCACGCCCATGAACTGCATCCGTTACCAATCGCCACCCAGCCACTTGTTCTTGCGAGTGAATCCCTGGAGTATTGGCATATCCTTGTCCTTGCGGCGATACTTGAGTTGCCTCAGCAATAATTAACCCCGCCGATGCCCGTTGTTCATAATAAGTAGCATTCATTGCTCCGGGAACATTTCCCTCACCAGCACGCATCCGAGTTAACGGAGCCATCACAATTCTATTAGGAAGTTCTAAAGAACCCAACTGAACAGGCGAGAAAAGATTGACATTAGCACTCATAGATAGAATCTCCATTGCAACGACATTAAAGTATCAGGAACTTCAGCCAGCTAGTACAATACTTTTGCTGGCTGAAATCACCGATATAGAAACTGACTAATTTAAGCAGCTTGCTCTATTGTTGAGTTATTCTGTGGAAGTAAATCGTTGACTTTGGCAGCAAACACCTCTAAAGACGCTACCCCAACTACTTGATCTACAACTTGACCATCTTTGAAAAACAAAACAGTTGGAACAGCTTGAATTTTGTATTGATTAGCAAGTTGCCCGTACTCATCAATATTCAACTTGCCAACCTTAGCCACTCCTTCAAAATCAGCAGCTAATTCTTCAATCAAAGGATTGAGCATTCGACAAGGCCCACACCAAGCAGCCCAGAAATCTACAACAACCGGAACTGAACTAGCAAGGACTTCGGTTTCAAAGTTATCTTCTGTCAAGATGACATACTTAGAGTTGTCTGACATGATTTTCAGCCTCCTTTAGGCTGGAGCGCAACGTGAGGCGAATCAACTGGTTTAGTAGTTAAACAACCATTTAACTAAATACTAGAACAATCTTCTATAGTAGTCAAGTAGTTATTTAACTATTTTTAGACATAAAATAGAATTATGAATAACAACGATAGCGTTCAATCGCCCTCGGTGTATCGAGTTGCACAAGGGGACATAGAACGTCGAGCGAAAATCTTTGCGGCTCTCGCTGACCCAACGCGCTTGCGGATGGTGGAGATGTTAGCTCTTTGCGGCGAGTGTGGGGAAAAGAGCGGTTCAGAGATAGCCAATCAGTTAGGGATTAGTCTGGCTCTATTTTGTCATCACTCTAAGACACTGCTGGAAGCTGGGGTAATCCAAACCCGAAAAGAAGGGCAAACCAAGTATAACTCGCTGAATCGGGAGTTACTGCAAGATTGTTTCGCCAGTTTGATGCCCAAATAGCAGGTCTCTCATCTCTGGTTTCCAGGCTCTGACTGGGAACCAGGGTAAGAGTAATCACACTTTTGTTTTTGTCGTTTGCAGCCAGAAGGGAAGAAAACCTTTTAGCCAAGTTTCACATTCGCTGCCATAAAGTAATTGCTTTTGTATCTGTTCTTCGCGAGACTGTGCGCCTGGAAGTGCCAGCATATGAGCGCCAAGGTTAGTCCATTTTCTGAGCATTTTTTTAGTCATTTCGGGATGGAACTGTACGCCGTAAGCATTATCTCCATAACGAAAAGCTTGTGTTTCAAAAATCTCACCTTTAGCTAACTTAACTGCTCCTGTTGGCAGTCCAAATCCCTCAAGGTGCCAGTGATATACATATCTAAGGGAGTCAAAAGGTTCTGGTGCTGCGTCTGCTGGCTCGACTGGAAAATAGCCGATTTCAGTCATGCCCTCTGGATGGGGTGTAACGGATGCACCAAGTACACGCGCCAATAACTGAGCGCCCAAACAAATTCCGAAAAAAGGCTTACCAGAAGAGAGAGCAGTCGGTATCCAATCCAGTTCTCTACGAATGAATGGTAGGGTTTCGCTATCGTTTGCGCTCATCTGCCCACCAAATATGACAACAGCTTCGTGGCTGTCCATCGTGCGTGGTAGTTCCTCACCGATGCTGGGACAACGGATATCAAGTTCATAACCGTTGCTGCGGAGAATTTGCCCAACAAGTCCGGAATCTGATGTTTTTTGATGTATAACTAAAAGAATTTTTTTCACTATTGCATCTGTGTAAAGTTAGATAATAATTTTCTTTGAAGGAGGCAATACAAACTGTTTATTCTGGTACTGCATTAATCGGTTGAAATGCTGGTAATATCTTCCTTATACTGCCTAATGATAAAAACACAAAGCAGCACGGTACTGGCTCCCCAATCTACGTTCTTTGAGTCGCTTCGAGTAGTCCAGTAGAAGGCTGGCCTTGTGTTACGCTCTCCAAAGCGCACACTACTTCTGTAATGCAATTGTACCAAAGGGTAAAATAGATATAGGCTCAACTTGTTGAAACCTAGACTGTGTGAGACTTTGAAATATTTTTAAATAAAATATCCAAAAACAGTTACAGGTCAGATACTTGCGGGTACTCTAGATATATAACCTTGGGTAGATGAAGTTATGCACTCTTTAGGCAAGTGGCTAGAAAACTGTTATATCCCCTGCAATCCTGCCGACTCCGCGGATTGTTATGATCGGCAACCAGCATATCCGCGTCCGCAGTTAGAGCGATCGCACTGGGTTTGTCTGAACGGCTCTTGGAAGTTTACATTTGATGACGATGGCAAAAAAATTCGTCCTTCAGATATTTCTGAGTGGACACATACCATTCAAGTCCCCTTTGCTCCCGAATCCGCCCAAAGTGGGATAGGCGATACGGGTTTTCATCCTAATTGCTGGTATGAGCGGGAATTTGACGTACCGGAAGGTGAGGGGCGGGTACTCCTCCATTTCGGAGCTGTAGATTATTGTGCGAAAGTGTGGGTCAATGGTCAGTTTATGACTGAACATGAGGGCGGTCATACCCCATTCACTATAGATATTACATCTGTATTGAATAAAGATGAACCCCAGCGGGTAACACTTTGGGCGCAAGACGATCCGCAAGACTTAGCTAAACCTCGCGGTAAGCAAGATTGGCAGTTGGAACCCCACAGTATCTGGTATCCGCGCACCAGTGGAATTTGGCAGACTGTTTGGGTTGAGCGCGTTCCCTCTACTTATATTCAGCGTATCCGCTGGACTCCGCACTTTGAGCGGTGGGAGATTGGTTTTGAGGCTTTTGTTGGGGGTGAGCTGCGCGATGGCATCCAAATTAAAGTTAAACTAACCGTCGGCTGTCATCTGCTGGTAAACGATACCTACGAAGTGATTAACGGGGAGATTCACCGCCGCATTGCTTTATCTGACCCTGGTATCGACGACTACCGCAACGAGTTACTGTGGAGTCCGGAGAAACCGACTTTAATTGATGCCTCTGTGCAGTTGTGGTCTGATGACAAGCTGTTGGATGACGTCAGATCCTATACAGCGATGCGGACTGTCTCAACTCAGCGCGATCGCTTTATGCTTAACGGTCGCCCTTACTATCTGCGGCTGGTTCTAGACCAAGGTTACTGGCCCGACACGCTGATGACTCCACCCTCAGATGAGGCGTTGCGGCGCGATGTGGAGTTAGCCAAAGCAATGGGCTTCAACGGTGTCCGCAAGCACCAAAAGATAGAAGACCCTCGTTTCTTGTATTGGGCAGACGTACTTGGTTTGATGGTCTGGGAAGAAATGCCCAGCCCCTATCGTTTTAGCCCCAAAGCCGTAGAACGCATTACGAAGGAGTGGACTGAGGTAATCGAACGCGATGCCAGCCATCCGTGTATTGTAGTCTGGGTGCCGTTCAACGAATCTTGGGGAGTTCCCGACTTGACATCAACAGAGGCTCATCGCCACTGCGTGCAAGCACTCTATCACTTAACCAAAACTCTAGACCCAACTCGTCCCGTAATTGGTAACGATGGCTGGGAAAGTGCGGCCACCGACATCCTGGCTATCCACGACTACGATAACAGACCGACTCGGTTATCCAAGCGCTATGGGCCAGAGGTGAAGTTATCGGATCTGTTCGATCGCCAGCGTCCGGGTGGGCGCGTTCTGACGCTTGACGGGTATCCTCATCAAGGACAGCCTATCATGCTGACTGAGTTCGGGGGCATTGCCTACGCGCATCGGGAAAGCCCTGACTCTAACAAGATATGGGGATACGTGCGTTCTGAGAATCTCTCAGAATTGGAAGTAAGGTATACCGCCTTACTGAACGTGGTTAACAAAGTCGAATTATTCAGCGGATTTTGTTACACCCAGCTAACGGATACTTTCCAAGAAGCTAACGGACTGTTGTATGCTGACCGGACACCGAAATTCCCCATAGAAGCGATCGCATCTGCGACTCTAGGTAGGGGCGGCGACGACGAGGAAGACGCTATGCTCTCAGGGATGAAAGCTGGATGGTCGCAAGACAAAAATGCATTCCCTGGATCTGTTGAAACCGGATGGTCGCACTCTGAAGCTGTACAGCAGATACCCCATTGCGGAGGGAATTATAGCTCCTAGTCCCAGCAATGAAGCTGTAGCCGCAAATCCTCATCTACGTTGGCACCCGTTGCGGGGAGAATGGATAGCTTATGCTTCTCATCGTCAGGGGCGGACTTTTATGCCGCCCCCAGAATACAATCCTCTAGCACCTACCACCGATCCTAACTTTCCCACGGAACTACCCCAAGGTCGATATGATGTAGCGGTTTTCGATAACCGCTTTCCTTCAATGACGCTGGCGGCGCATAACCCACCCGCCAGCATTGTTGAAACTCTCCCGGCAGATGGTGCGTGCGAGGTGGTGGTTTTTACTCAAGATCCGCAGGCTACTATCGGTTCCCTGGAACTGGATCATTTAGAATTGCTGTTCCAAGTTTGGAGCGATCGCACTCGCGTTATCGGCGAAAATCCCCACATTCAGTATGTGTTGCCATTTGAAAATAAGGGTGTAGAAATGGGGGTGACTTTGCAGCATCCCCACGGACAAATCTACGCTTATCCTTTTGTCCCGCCTGTCCCCGCCCGAATGTTAGAGCGTCAGCAGGCATATTATCAGGAAAATAACCGGGGCTTGCTGCAAGATTTGATACAAAAGGAAATCGAAGACAAGCAGCGGATAATTTATCAGGATGAGCAAGCGATCGCATTTATCCCCGCTTGCGCCCGTTATCCTTACGAAGTTTGGCTTGCGCCCATCCAGCCTGCTGCAACTTTCATGGATCTTACCCCAGAGCAACAGGCGGGACTTGCCAAAGCCTTAAAGACTGTTACTCTTAAATACGATGGTTTGTGGAATCGTCCCTTTCCTTACTTGATGGCTTGGTTCCAAGCACCTACCGATGGACAACCGCATCCCGAAGCACACCTGCACGCCGAATTTTATCCGCCTTATCGTACCAAAGATCGGCTTAAGTATTTGGCGGGAACTGAACTAGCAGCAGGGATGTTTGCTAATGATGCGCTTCCAGAGGAGAAAGCTAAGGATTTACAAGCTGTAGCCATAACACTCGAAAATTCGGTACGGTTGTGAATCAAAACTTAACCCCCTAACCCCCTAACCTTGCAAGGGAAGGAGAAGAACTCCGGCTAGGGGCTGGGGGAGGAGTTTCCTGGTGTAATAGGTGAGTTATGAATCAATTTAGTGAAGAATCTCATAAGCTAGAGTTAATCCGAAAAGCCCTAACTGAAGCCGACGCGCAGGGTTTACGACTACGCGGCACAGATTGGTTCGCGTGGGCGACTGCTGGCGGTTCCAGCACCGTACTGCTAACCGCAGAAACCGGAGTCGCAGAAGTGCTGGTGACAGCCCAAGATGCCTGGATATTAACTGACGAAATCGAAGCCCAGCGTTTTAAAGATGAGGAAATTTCGGCAAATTTCCAGTTTTACGTCAATCCTTGGGCTGATGCTGCGGCGCGTGAATCTTTTGTGCAGGAAGCTACCAATGGGGGGAAAGTTTTAAGCGATCGCCCGCTTCCTCATGTAGAGAAGCGATTACCCGCGTCTCTACAACAGCATAAACGAACCCTGATGTCAAGTGAGCTGGAGCGATATCGCCAGCTAGGGCGTAAAGCAAGCGAAGCGATGACTGAGGTACTAAAAGCCGCCAAGCCGGATTGGACAGAATATCAGCTTGCGGGTGCGGGTGCAGAGGCTTTGTGGGCGAGGGGGATACATCCAGCGCTGACGCTAGTAGCAGGCGAGAGACGTTTGCCTCTTTACCGTCACGCTACCGCTAGCGGGGAAAAAATTGGACAGCAAGCGATGCTAGTGTTTTGCGCTAGGGAACATGGTTTGTATGCGAATCTTACCCGATTTGTGTCATTTGGTTCGTCCGATGAAAGCGCCAGATTGCACCGCCATGTCAGGGAAATTGAAGCGGAAGCTTTGAATTTTTTAAAGCCTGGGGTATCGCTTAATGCAGTTTATGACACTTTAGCTAATGCTTATCAAAAGCACGGTTTTCCTAATGCCATCCGCGAACATCATCAAGGTGGAACTACGGGATATTTGGCGCGAGAAGTTGTAGCCAATCCAACGACTAATGACACTCTAGCGGAGAATATGGCTGTTGCTTGGAATCCAAGTGTACCAGGGGCAAAGATTGAAGATACTTTTGTCCTTGTTAATGATGGAAAGTTGGAAAATCTAACTTTAGATCCAAATTGGCCTAGTGTGGAGGTAGAAGGAAGGTTGCGCCCTGTACCTTTGGAAGTTGGATAATGGAAATGCCCTAGTGAATTCCATTCGCGGCTATACAGACTAAATCTGTTTGACAAAGGTTTAAAAATACAAATTTTCTTAAGTCCGCGTAGGCGGACTTTGTTTGCGTAGCCGCGATTTCTAATCGCCAGGGGATTTTCTGCCAAAGGTATATTCAGCAACGCGGGGTAATATGTCACACGAAAAAATTGAAAAGCTGACTCCAGAACAAGAAGCATTGATTCCTGTTTATTGGGAGAAGTGGCGAAAGATTGCTCTCTCTACTGAACCGATTGACAGAGGAAAAGCTAAAGAAGCGATAAAAAAGATTTATGCTTTGATTGGCTTACCAGAACCTGAAATACTTTTTTTTGATAGCCCTTGTGAAGCGGAAAAAATATTTAAATATCTGCTGAAAGAACAACAACATTATAAGGTTTTTTCTTGTGAAGTGTCGTTTAAAATAAACAGCTTTCAGGAAAAAATGTGGTCTCAAATAATGGGCTACCATCCCAGTGAACTAGAAGAGGAAATATTGGGCAGAGTGGTTGGCGGAATTCCTATATAATTAGTTACGGGATTAGTTTCAATGTGTAATCTTAGTATATGTTCATATCGTTTTGATATTGCAATACAAGAATGGGCTATATATGATGCTATTTTAAGTTTTTATGTTAATGAATTTAACTTGAATTACTCGCACAAACTAAAAGGATGGGCAGTTTGTCAATCAATAGTTAACAATTGTGGCTGGACTTTCCCTTTTGAAAAGATTTGTTTTATTTGCGATCGCCCTCGCATCCTCTCCTTGGACAACCAGCAGCGTCTCCACGCGGAAGGCGCACCAGCGATACAGTTTGCCGACGGATACAGTGTCTACGCCTATCATGGCGTGACATTACCTGAAAAATACGGCAACCTACACCCGAACCAGTGGCAACCCAAATGGCTTTTAGAAGAAGATAACGCCGAACTGCGGAGAGTGCTAATTCAGGGAATTGGCTACGAACGCATCGCGCAGGAATTAGGAGCAATAGAGTTAGATTCATATCAAGAATATACTTTATTAAAAATTGATACTGATATTGATATAGAGCCAATTTATTTATTAAAGATGACTTGCCCAAGCACCAAATTTATTCATGTCTTGCGCGTACCGCCTGATATTGAATCGGCGCGGGAGGCTATTCGTTGGGTGAATTGGGGAATTTCCCCGGAAGAGTTTGCCATTCAAACTTGAACCAAAGTCATGTACATTAGGGCTAATAAGATAAAACTCATGTAGGTTGTCTTGAGTGACGAACCCCAATTATTATAAGAATTTGTTTAGTTTTACTATCGTTTAATGAACTTACACTTATTCTTAGTTGACAAAAACTAACATTTTTAGTATTTAAAATTACAACCTACCTTAACAGTAAGACTATTCTTTAGCTAGAAGTATAGATTAAGTAGTAGCAATTACTTTGGTTAGTAGAAACCAATAAAAAATATTCTTGTATGGTTTAACTACCATAAAACAAGAATATTTTATACTCTTTCGTGCTTTAATTATTGACTTAAGCTTTTAGCTATCAGTCTCAGAAGTTAACTGCGCGATCGCTCTTGAGGCAAATTTCTCGGCGATTACTTCTTGTAGCTTATCTTCTGAATCTATAGCACTCCCATAAAACCCAAACATCGTTAAAACTTTATTTGATCCAAGCCATGACTCACTTTGGTGTAATTTGTCCACCTTTTGCTGGTCATATTCATCCTATGGCATCCTTGGGGCGAGAGCTGCAACGGCGCGGTCATTGCATCACCTTCCTGCAAATACCCGATTTAGAAACAGCAGTGCGTTCGGAAGGACTAAATTTTTGGCCTATTGGAAAGTCTGCTTATCGACCGGGCGAACTTGCCGAAAGCTTCACAGAATTAGGTAAATTAAGCGGTATAGAATCCCTACGTTATTCAGTGGAAGTGTGCCAACGTTTCACAGCTACAATGTGCGAGGATGCCCCCCGTGCCATTGCAGAAGCGGGAATTGAAGCACTGCTGGCAGATCAGCTAGAACCAGCAAGTGAAACGGTAGCCGAATACTTGGGTATGCCTTTTGTAACCGTGTCCTGCGCCCAAGCTATCCACCGCAAAGCAGAAATTCCTCCCTTCTTCACTCTTTGGAACTACGAGAATAAGTTGTGGGCGCGTCTTCGCAATCAGGCTGCTTATTACCTATTAGATCGCAATAGCCAACCGCTTCTGCAAGCCCTCAATCAGTATCGTAAACAGTGGAAGTTACCAGTGGTTCGCAAGTTGTATGCCTCCCGTTCTCGACTTGCCCACATTAGCCAGCAACCTGCTGCTTTTGATTTCCCCTGCGCCAACCTACCAAAGCACTTCCATTACGTTGGGCCTTTTCGCAATCCCTCGCCGCGCAAAATTTCCTTTCCCTACGAACGCTTGACCGGGCAACCGCTGATTTATGCTTCGCTTGGAACTGTGCAAAATACTAAAGAGGATATTTATCACTGCATCGCCGCAGCCTGCGAGGGGCTGGATGTGCAGCTGGTTATCACTCTTGGGGGCGGGATGGATGTAGAAGCGGTGCAAGGACTGCCCGGTTCTCCCTTAGTTGTAAAATATGCCCCTCAACTAGAACTGCTTTCCAAAGCTAGCTTAACCATCACTCATGGAGGACTCAACACGGTACTAGATTCCCTGAGTCACGGGGTTCCTATGGTTGCCATCCCAATCACATATGAACAGCCAGGAACGGGAGCGCGAATTAGGTGGACAGGAACTGGGGAAGCGCTTCCTTTGGCTAGCCTGAACGCGACTGAACTGCAAGCAGCTATTAAACGGGTGCTGACGGAGGATTCTTACTTAAATAATGCCGTAAAGTTGAAAGAATCTATCCGTCAATCAGGTGGAGTAAAAGGAGCTGCTGATATTGTTGAGCAGGTGGTCAAGTCCGGGCATCCAGTCCTGTCGGGATTAACGCCAGTTTTATCTAGGGGAGTTGCCTATTCTACCTAATGATTCTGGCAGGGAGGAGGTTATCAACTTTAGTTAATCCTAGTCATGGCAGTTAACTCATGAGTTTGGAATTATTAGCTCCCTGCCAAGCTGTCCATGCCGAATATACGTCTTCCTCCACAAGTCCTTTCTTCCTAAAATCTGGGGTATGATCGACTAACACTTTGATTGTTGAAGTGTAAGTGTTCCCAATAATTTCATGTCCGTAGCCGATAACTTTGCCGATGTGTCCTGTTTTTTGACTTAGGACGTAATCACCTATATTAAGCATAGTTACTAACCCTCTTTGTTTCCTTAAAAGCTTTCTGATTGTGTTATTAATTTTATAAAATTTCTACTTATTATTGACTCTTTCCGGAAGCTAATAAAGCTTATTTTTAGGTCTATCTCCGGTAGGATGTAGTATTAAGGATAGTTGTGATTGAAAATACAACAGCTATTTTTAAATATTAAAAGATGTGGAGATAGATTAAATATTGAAATAATAACTGTTGCTGGTTCAGGTAAAGGTTAACGAAATGCTGCATACTATAATGTTAATAAAGGTCAAATTTTTATATAAATATCATAGGTAGTGGGAAATCATATTTTTCTGGTTCAGTTAGGGATAGCCACAAAAAATAGTTCCCAAATTTTTCGTTGAGAAAATACGAAAAAAAGTCAATGTAACGCTAGCTCGTAATAAACTATGATGGACTTCCAGCAGATATTTGGTAAAACACCTGAAACGCAAGCCAGCGCACCAGGACGGGTGAATTTGCTAGGCGAACACACCGACTACAATGATGGATTCGTGTTACCAACAGCGATTCCACAACGGACAACGGTAAATTTGGGTTTCAGCAAGGATGGACAGCACCACTTTTACTCGCAAGAACTCGACGAACGGGTAAGCATTTCAGACAACGAACACACGCCGCCAGGATTCGCCAGCTATATATTAGGGTGTATCAGGCTTTTGCAGCAGGAAGGACACGCAATACCGCCGCTGAATTTGCACGTTAGTTCGTCGGTACCGATGGGGTCGGGTTTGTCTAGCAGTGCGGCTTTAGAAGTTGCAACGCTTAGGGGAGTGCGATCGCTCCTCAATCTCGATCTCGATGATGTCCGCATCGCCGAAATAGCACAACAGGCGGAAATTCAATATGCTGGCGTCAACTGCGGCATTATGGATCAGATGGCTTCGAGCTTGGCTGACACAGATTCTATGCTGTTTTTAGACACGCGATCGCTCGAACGCCAAGTGATCCCTTTCCCTGCTGGTGCAGAAGTTTTGGTGATCGATAGCGGCGTACCTCGGACTTTGGCGACTAGCGGATACAACCAGCGTCGCGCTGAGTGCGAAGAAGCAGCGCGATCGCTTGGGGTTAAAGCGCTCAGAGATATCACAGATCCGCAAGCAGTGGAAAATTTACCCGAACCCCACCGGCGTCGCGCTCGTCACGTCGTCACCGAGGATAACCGAGTGCTGGAGGTTCTGCAAGGAGTGTCAGCACAGCGGTTTGGGGAATTGATGAACGCTTCTCACGCCAGCCTGCGCGACGATTACGAAGTTTCTGTTCTAGCTCTGGATACCCTCGTGGAGATATTGCAAGAAACTCCCGGAGTTTTTGGTGCAAGGCTGACTGGTGCTGGTTTTGGGGGTGCGTGCGTGGCTTTGGTTGAGGCGGGAAAAGCGGGCGCGATCGCGCAAAACGTACTTGAACGTTACAAAAATGCAGGTAACACCGGACGCATTCTAGTTCCAGAAATTTCATTGTAGTCTTTTAAAACCTTCCCCAACCCTCGCCATTTACGGACAGGGTTGGGGAGGGCTTACATTAGTTTTAGCAATTAGCCAACTTCTACACTATCGCCTGAGATTGAAGGCCATCGGACAGTCAGAATAATAGAATCTTCAACAGCAGACCAAGAATGAGCTACACCAGGCACCCAAATAACATAGTCACCCTCACCAGATAATAATACTTCTTGCTCCGGAAATTGCAGGCGAAATCGCCCTTTAATCAGAATAGAAAGTGTGGTTGCTTCCTCATTCGTTGCCCACTGATCTCTACTATCTCCTGCTTGGTGGACAGCCCATTTTACCTCTAAATCTGTGGTCGAACGCGGGTCATCCGTCGGAGTTACAAAGTGACCAAGAATCCAACCCCAACGTTTTTTACCCTCAGTCTGAGCGTTTCCAAAAATAACTTTAGGCTGCATTAGGTAATATCAAGTAGTGTTCAAATATGTCATGCTGTCCTTAGCATCGCATATATAGCAATCCTATTTAAGTTGTGAACGAGTATTCGCCCTGGTGTAGGGACAGGGCAGTGCCGTGTCCCTACAGGGGTTCACGAATAAATTAGGATTGCTATAGCAATCCTAATTTATTTAGATTCTCCCTTTTCTCCTCTTCTGCGCCCTTTCTTGCCTCTGCGGTTCGTAAAAAAAGGTAATTTTCACCCATAAAATAGGATTGCTATAGTTCCTATGAATGCAACTTGGTACAATCAAACAATTTTGACATTATTTCCCTTAGCTTTCTTCGGCTTACAACGAGACAAACAAGCTTCAAGATAAGGACAGTCTTCACACTTGATTGCTTCCCCTGGATTAGCACACCCACAGGGAAGATGCAACAAACACTCTTGAGGTTTTTTCAGTGCAAAACTGAAAGTTGTTTCTCGCAAACAAATAATAAAATCTCGTGCAATCATAATATTTTTGTCTTCCCTCCTATTTGATATTTAACACAGATTTTGCTGTTGATTTCATAGCAGAACCCACATCAGCCAGAGTCTGATCAATCGGACGCTGATTATGTAAGAAAACTCGCGCACAATTGGGTTCCGGCATCCCAGAAATTGACCCACCGGGATGAGTTTCCGCACCCGTCAGAAATAGACCCTAAATCGGAGTTTTGTAATTAGCAATCTCTGACAAAGGACGGAAGAACATCATCTGGTCGATCATATCCAGATGATAGTAATTACCCTTCAGGACTCCCAAGCGATCGCCTAGTTCAGCCGGACTTTCCACATTACGAGCAATGATGGAATTTTTGACATTTGGAGCATAATCTGCTACTTTGTAAACCACCCGGTCTGCCACCTTATTTTTCAACTCTTCCGTCCATCCCGTACCCAGAAATGTTGAATCTAGATACCATTATGACCAGCCCCAATAATTACAACATCGTAGGCTTGCATCTATAAAGCTTCAGTTAGAAGGTCGATTTTAACTCCCCAGTCCGTTAATACTTCTTTTATTTTCGATATCCTTAGAAATTACAGCTTCATCCTAAAAGCTTGTCTTACTTGTACTTAAGGAATAGTTCTGTGTTAAATGAAATAGTATTCTAATATACAAAATACTTGCACCGTAGGGTGCGTTAGCCAAGCGCAACGCACCCTACCAAACTAGACGCTAGGCGATACACCAACATCCTTTAATTTTGCAGGCTTAAAGAACCCATAATAAGCTGCTGCTGCTGCCGTGAGAGCATTAAGCCAAACATTGTTTCCCAAGATTGGCATTAAACCGAAAGTCATGTTCGTGAAGGGCAACAAACCCATAATTGCTATCAAGGTATAGACAATGGCAAAACCTTGATTGAATACCAGCGCACCACTGGGGCTAGTAGCCGCGGCAATTCCCAGAATACCCACTACAATGTGTACGGCATTATGCAAATAATTGGTGGGAAATAGCCCCAACACATTGCCGTATCCGTCACTAAACTTGAGATTAGGTACATAAAGCGGCGCATCGGATGCAACTTCAGGCATAGCAGTAAAGCCCGGTATAAATCCAACAATGCCTACAAACAAAAAGAAGATGCCAATGGCTAGGGCAAAAGCACGCTCTTTGTCGCTAATCCGGCTGACTAAATCAGCATAACGCTGTTGCATATTGATACCTCATTTCTAAAAAAAAAATACTCAAAATCGGTGAGGGAGGAATTTCGGTTTAACTTACTATCCGTCATGATGGTAAGAAGTAATCCGGGAAACTTTCTGCCAGATACTATACTTTTTATTAAACTGATTTTATATCGCTTTAAATCTACCAAAAGGCATTATTGAATTGAGTTGAGCAGTTTATTGTTCTACATAATAAGGAATAGTTCTGCGTTTAGTTTACTTTGTTACCATAAATACAAAAAATCCCAGTCATCAAAGTTTAGAATCTAGCAGAGCTTACACACGCTTACTATGCCGAATAGGATAATATTCGGGGTAACTGTAGACGTATACATAAATGCCTCATTAACTGTGTAGTGTATTTTCCATTACATATAGCAATCCTATTTAATTTGTAAACTGTATGCGTGCCTGACGAAAAAACATTTATATATAGCGTTTCTCAGTTGGGTGGAATATATTGTGGTTCTAACGTTGGTAGGGGCATGGCAATGCCCATTGGTGTCAACTTAACGTTAGTGGTGGTTGAAACCGCAGCTACACAAACAAAACCCGCCTGCGCGGGTTAAAAGAACCTTGATATTTCGTCAGTCCGCGTTCGCTTTAGCGTTCCCGAAGGGTAGGCGGACTGAGTTTGTTTAGCCGCGACTTCCAGTCGCCAGGGCTTAAGTTGACGCTGTAGGGGCATGGAGAAATGCCCATTGGTGTCAACTTAACGTTAGCTTGGCGGTTGAAACCGCAGCTACACAAACAAAACCCGCCTGCGCGGGTTATAAGAATCTTGATCACAGCGTTAGCCAAGGCAAGCGGACTTGGTTTGTTTAGCCGCGACTTCCAGTCGCCAGGGCTTAAATTGACACCGATGGGCAATGCCATGCCCCTACAGATGTATCGCACCCAACCCTTGAATTGCTATAGTTCACGTCTCAGATAGGATTGCTATACTTACCACTACCAATACAAGGTCTAGTATGATCGGCGAGAATCGATAGTCAAAACTACTCGCCTTACACCTTAAATTGCTCGGTAATCCGTTTCATTGCCTCTTCCACATTTTCCCGACTATTAAACGCCGAGATGCGGAAGTAGCCTTCGCCTGCTGCACCAAAACCAGAACCGGGGGTTCCCACAACATTCGCTGTGTGCAGCAACTTATCGAAGAAATCCCAACTAGACAAATTATTGGGCGTTTTCACCCAGACGTAAGGTGCATTCACGCCGCCATATACTTGCAATCCGGCTGCTGTCAGCTTCTCGCGAATAATTTTGGCGTTTTCCATATAGAAGTTGACAAGCGCCTTAGTTTGTGAAATTCCTTCTGGGGAGTAAACCGCCTCGGCTCCGCGTTGCACGATATAAGACACGCCATTAAACTTGGTGGACTGGCGGCGATTCCACAGCTTCCAGAGTTCCACATCAGAACCATCGCTAGCTTTTGCTGTGAGCGTTTTTGGTACTACTGTTAACGCACAACGGGTGCCAGTAAAACCTGCATTCTTGGAGAAGGAACGAAACTCGATCGCGCAATCCCTTGCTCCTTCAATTTCGTAGATGGAGTGAGGAAGGTTGGAATCGGTGATAAATGCTTCGTAGGCTGCATCGAAGAAAATGATCGAGCCATTGGCTTTGGCGTAGTCTACCCATGCTTTCAGGTGTTCTTTGGTAGCGATCGCTCCTGTAGGATTATTCGGGAAGCACAGATAAATCAAATCAACTTTCTCACGAGGTATCTCTGCGGTAAAGTTGTTCTCTGCGGTGATCGGCAGATACACTAAACCTTTAAATTCGCCCTTCTCGTTAGCGTCTCCCGTATGTCCTGCCATCACGTTAGTGTCTACATACACCGGATAAACAGGATCGGTGACAGCGATCGCATTATCATCTCCAAAGATGTCGAGAATGTTGCCTGTATCGCACTTGGAACCGTCAGAGATGAAGATTTCCGACGCATCAACCTCGCATCCCCGCGATTGGAAGTCATTAATCGCAATTTTCTCGCGTAACCAGGCGTAGCCTTGCTCTGGGCCATAACCTTTAAAACTAGCGCGATCGCCCATTTCTTCCACAGCTTTGATCATAGCCGCGCGGCAGGCTTCCGGCAGTGGTTCCGTGACATCGCCAATACCTAGCCGAATAAGGTTGGCATCAGGATTGGCTTGTGCGAAAGCATTCACCCGTCGAGCAATTTCGGGAAACAGATAGCCTGCTTTCAACTTCAGGTAGTTGGTGTTAATTGTTGCCATACTAGATTGTTCTAAACACGCTCCGCGACAGAACCAGTAAAATATTATATTGACATCCTTGTGTCGCTATAACATCTTTGGCGTTTAGCGGGTGTTCCATTCACAGATTCTAGGCTAGGCATTTCTGCCTCCTGTTTGTTTGAAGTTAGCCGCAGCAGAAGTTTGGATGATAGAAACAGTCATTTATCCTGAGTAACAAAAGCAAGTTCACTTTTTCTTTTCAAAATCCGCAGCTGGCTGAGTTGATTCTTCATGCCAGTAGGCAGGGGGTAAAGTGATCGCTTTCGGTCGAGCAATTGGGTTAGACTTTAACTGCTTCTGGGCCTTAATATTTGTCAAAGGGCTAGAGGAGAACGATGAAGAAACGTCTTTATTCATTTTTCCGGCAACTTGCGTGTTAATCGCCGCTCTTGCTGGTTCCAAAACCTCAGCTATCTGAACCTGCTGCTCTAGCTGCTGGGTTGAAGACACCAAACCGCTGAGTCCATTGACCAAATTTCGTAAATTGTTACGGAAAGCTTGATCGCCTGTGAGATCGTCCAAATCGGATGTGATTTTCTGGGCGTTTTCAAAAGTTGTCCGCGCCGAATCCAATGTTTGTTGTAACACCACCAAATTTGTTGGACTATTAAGAGCGGTGGTAAGGTCGCGCAAGTTAGCTGATGCCTGCGCCGCATTAACAGATGCCTGCGCTGCGTTAGCCGAAAGAACTTCTAAATTACGCCGCAGTTCCGTATTGCCAAACTGGTTGACTTGTCCCGTCAGGCTGTTTACTGTAGTGCGTAGTTGTTGGCTGCTGCTGGAAAAGTTATCTAAAGTGCTGAGCAAAGTCGAACGATTTTGTACCACTAAGCTGTTGACATTGCCAAGCAGTTGGTTTAGCTGAGTGGCGGTTAGGCTGTATTGATTGGCAGTTCTAGTAATCTGATTTGCTGCCAAACCGAATTGATTGGCTGTACCGCCAATTTGACTAAGTTGGGCGCTGGTTTGGTTGGCGGCGCGGGTTACAGCATTGGCAGCACCTGAGAAGGTTTTTATCTCTTGTTGTACTGTCGCGCTCAAACCGGAGAAATCGCGAGTGAGTTGCGCCACTCCAACTGCGGCATCGCTGGTATTTTTAGTGGCTGCTTTCAGGTTAGCTAATAAAGTTGGGTCGTTGTAGAGATTGGCAATGCGGGTAGTGCTGCGAAGCAGTTCATCGAAACTAATACCAATTTGACCTCTTACACGCTCGTTGTTACAAACAATCAGGCCCGTTGGGCATTGGGGGTCAAGCGGCAGCGCAACTTTAACTTCAGGGGGGAGCTGCTTGAGGGGATTAATGTCGATGGAAGTTTCGCTCAACAGACCGGATTGATTGGCTTCAACTACGACTTCATTTGGCATTACCAAGTCTGCTGGGGAAATTTCCATTGTCACATCCACGCCATTAGAGCGGGGGTTAATGGCGGTAATTTGACCGACGTTAACGCCGCGATAGCGGACGGAAGCGCCTTGTTGCATTCCCCCAACGTTGGCAAATTCTGCGATTACCGTGTAGCTTTTTTTACCATACCTGATGTCACGTATCCAAAAGATTAGTCCACCAAACAAGAAAAGGGACACTAGGATTAACAAACCGACGGAGCCTTCTCGAACTGTTCGCGATCGCATCTGTCTTCCTCATAAAATTAAAAATGCAAAACTAAAGATTAAAAAAGTAGATTTTTAATTTTTAATTTTTAATTTTTAATTGATTTTAGCCGACAACATGAATGGGCCCGGTTACACTGGCGCTAAAAAATTGTCGCACCAGAGGATCATCTGTAGTGTCAATCTCGCTCGTTGCACCTGACCACTGTATCTGTCCTTGATAGAGAAACACAATTCGGTCAGAGGTGCGGCGAATGGTACTATCTTGGTGCGTCACCATCACGTAACTGCCGCAACCGCCTTGCTGACGTTGCAACTGCCGGACTAAATCTTCTATCACCGTGGAGGCGATGGGGTCAAGTCCAGCGGTAGGCTCATCATACAGTAAAACTTCTGGCGTGTCCTGGGAGCTGTCTGGATTGGACATTATAGCACGAGCGAAACTGACTCGCTTCCGCATCCCGCCGGAAAGTTGGGAGGGGTAGCGATCGCTCATTCCCCCCAACCCGACCATCTCCAACTTTTCCTCTACCAGTTCTCGTATCCGCCGATACGCTAGTTTAGAACGCTGAAACAGCAGAAAGCCGACATTTTCTTCCACTGTCAAGGAGTCAAACAAAGCCGCCTGCTGGAACACCATGCCGATGTTTATCGGATCTTCAGCATCTTCAATTAAACCCTTACGACGCTTTCCCTGGATATAAATCTCGCCAGCATCGGGAGCCAGCAGTCCAGCAATAATTCGCAAAATCGTCGATTTCCCAGTTCCAGAGGGGCCAATAATTGCCAGCGCATCACCCTGATAAATCGTCAGATTAACCTGATCTAGGATGACACTGCTGCCAAAAGATTTAGAAATTCCCTTTAGTTCAATTAGCGGTTCAGACATAGGGGGTTGGGGACTGGGGACTGGGGACTGGGGGCTAGGGGCTGGGGGCTGTGGGGGCTGGGGACTACTGGCTAGGGACTAGATAAGACTTTTTCCCAATCCCCAATCCCCAATCCCCAATCCCCAATCCCCAATCCCCAATCCCCAATCCCATTACCTTACGCCCTGACGGACTCCGTTCGATGTAGCCGTGCCAGTTTCTTCTGAGGACATCTCCAGCCCGAAGACACGCCCGAAGACCTTTTCTACCTTGTAGCCGGAATCAATCGACTCTAAGGGGTCTTTGCGGAGACGGTGGCGTAGACAAAGGGCAATGACGCGGCGGATGTCGTCTACAGTCGCTTCGGTGCGTCCTTCCAAGGCCGCGATCGCTTTGGCGGCCCTGTTGGTCACGATGTCACCCCGCAAACCATCCACATCCAATTCTGAACAAACAGAGGAAATGTTTACCCGCAGTTCGTACTCCATTTTCACCGAGGGTAGTAACTCCTGGGCGCTGACTAGCTTTTGTTGCAACTCTTGTTGCTTGTCCTGGTACTTTTCGAGAAACTGCTGCGGATTTTGGTCAAACTCGGCTCGTTGCTCTACAATTTCCACTCGCAACGCTGGTTCTTTCACAGTGCGGATTTCAGCGTGCATTCCGAAACGGTCGAGCAATTGGGGGCGCAGTTCGCCTTCTTCCGGGTTCCCGGAACCCACCAACACAAACCGGGCAGGGTGGCGAATCGAAATGCCTTCCCGTTCTACGGTGTTCCAGCCACTAGCTGCTGAGTCTAGTAGCACATCTACCAGGTGGTCGTCAAGTAAGTTGACTTCATCCACGTAGAGAATACCCCGGTTAGCTTTAGCGAGGAGTCCGGGTTCAAAGGCTCTGACTCCTTGGGATAAAGCTTTTTCGATGTCGATGGTGCCGCAAACGCGGTCTTCTGTGGCACCAAGGGGCAGGTCAACCATCTGGACTTTTTTCTTGGCGACGGGTATTTCCTGCTGCTGTGCAACCAGGTCGCGCACGGTGTCGCTCATCACGTCGGGGTCGTTGGGATCGCTATTGAAGGGGTCATCAGCAACGACTTCGATTTCGGGCAATAGGTCAGCCAACGCCCGGATGGTGGTGGATTTGCCAGTGCCGCGATCGCCCATAATCATCACACCGCCGATTTTGGGGTCAATTACATTCAGCAGCAAAGCCAGTTTCATCTCTTCCTGACCGACGATCGCAGTAAAAGGAAAAACCGCACGGCTTGCTCTTTTTTCAGGCGCTGAGGCAGTCGGACTCACAGAATTTTTACTCCGGGCTTGTTATTGACAGACTTTCATTGTGCCACTTTTATCCCTTAAAAATTCCAATTTACAACTTAAAAATGATTACATTTTTAACTATAGAGTGCTAATCCCCTAGCTTCCTCTGCTAACCAGTCCCCAATCCCCAATCCCTTTTTAACTATGGAGTGGTAATTCCCCAATCCCCAGTCCCCAATCCCCAGCCCCAATCCCCAATCCCCAATCCCCAATCCCCAATCCCCCTCATCTCGGCACCCCTGAAGAGGGACTTCTAATTTCTGGCTCCGCACTTCTGAGTCCCAAATCTTGTCTAGGCATGACCGACTGTTGTAAAGTGCCAGAATCTTGTAGGCGTTTCAAATCGTTTAGCACCTCTAAAGTTGTCTGGTAACGGTCGAGGAAGTGGTAACGCACCATTTTATCGATGATGTTGGCAAATTCCTCCTGAACTGAGGCGAAATCGCGCCAGATGACGTTGCAGGTTTCGTCACTAGAAAGCTTTTGGGGAGATATGCCCGTCAGCGCCTCGATGCCAATTATGCCAACGGCGTAGATATCGCTACTGAAGTTTGGCTTACCTTTGTATTGCTCAGGCGGCGTGTAACCTTTCGTACCAATGGCAACGGTGAGATTTTCCTGTTCGTTAGGGTGGGGCTGCATTTGTTTAACCGCCCCAAAGTCAATCAAAAACAGTTTATTGTCTTTTTCGCGGCGGATAATGTTGCTGGGTTTGATATCCCGGTGGATTACGTAGTTTTCATGGATAAAAGCCAAAGTTTCCAGAATCCCGTACAGTATCTCAGCGACTTGCGCTTCTGGTAGGCGCTTGTCTACTGGTAATTCGTCGCTCAGCGGATGACCTTTGACAAATTCTTCAACTAAGTAAAATTCTTGGTTTTCTTCAAAATAAGCTAATAATTGGGGAATCTGAGGATGATGACCCAACTGTTCTAGAATTTCGGCTTCTGTGTGAAACAGTCGTCTTGCCAGTTGCAAAAATTTTTCATCGCGATGAGCAGGCATCAAGTGCTTAATGACGCACAGGGGATTACCAGGTCGCTTGGTATCTTCTGCTAGATAGGTGTGACCAAAACCGCCGGAAGCTAAACCCCGAACGGTTTTGTAGCGTCCTGCTAGTAGGGAACCACCCCGGCGATCGCCTATTTGTCCGGCTAAGGACAATGGTAAGAGAGGTCGCTTTGATTGCTCGTTGTGCAGATCGGCGGCTTTGGTAGTCGCGTCTGGGTTGTCTTCCCAGACCGCAGTCGAACTATCATCTGTGTCCGAAGATTGTTCAGGAGCGATCGCTGTTGAATCATCATCCTTTCGCGCCCAAGATTGTTCAGGAGCGATCGCTCCTGTCGCTAACGTCTCCTGCCGTTTTTCTTTCAGCAGTGCTTGCATCTCCAGCAGGTTATTCTGCTGTTCCCGAACCAAAAGCGCAATCTTTTTATGCTCTTTCTCGGCTTGGTGAGTATTGTAAGCCATCACCCCAGCACCAGTCATCACCAAAGCCAAGGCTGGCGGCACCACTGGCACCCATCCCGCCTGAGTAAACAGAAGCCAGCACGTTCCAGACAAAACCGCCAAGCACGCGCCTTCTGCTAGTGCCAGATGCCCTGGATGCCGCAGCCGAAAAGCCACCAGTCCGCCGACTACAGACCAGCCTACCAGCCAAAGTGCTTCTCCCCACTCAGACCAGAACCAAAATTGACGATGCCCATCCAGACTAGCGCTGAGAATCTGACTTACCATCTGGGCATGAATCACAACTCCGGGCATTGTGCGGTTGCCCGTTAGTCCAGCGCTGTAGGGAGTATATTTAGCATCAGGAACGCTGGAAGCGGTGACACCGATGAGAACGATGCGGTCTTTTACCAAGTTTTCGTCAACCTGACCGTTGAGAACTTGGGACATTGTGACTTGCTTTGCAGGATATTTAGGGGCGCGGTAATTTAGCAGGATTTGATAACCGCGTGTATCTTCCCCTATATACCCTCCATCATTGGCTTCTAGCGGTTTGAATACGGTATTTTTTATTTTGAGATAACCTTGCTCACTCTGTGTTGGCTTAATTCCTTCTTTTTCCAAGTAAGGTTGTACCAGCTGGAATCCAAAGGAGTTAGGGTTAGGACAAGGCTGGTGAGCGGATGGAGAGACGAATAACAAACCCCGGCGAATAATGCCATCAGCATCAGCCTTCATGTCGGCAAAGCCAACCCGATCGTCGGCAACATTCGGAGGTGGGGCATTGCCGGGATTTTCCCCACCTTTGACTATACACACCGGAACGATGCGGCGCTCGCTACTCATCAGCTTTGAAAATGCCGCATGGCCCGGTTCTACTGGCAAATCGCGAATAATATCCAGACCGATAGCACGCGGATTTTTTGAGAGCAATTTTGTCAATAACTGGTGCATCACGGCATCAGTTATTGGATAATCTTTGTAAGTTTGGATGTCCGCTTCCGTGACAGCCACCACCAACAGGCGGGGGTCTGGTTCTTTCTCAGGTAGCAGCCGCACCATTTGGTCATAAGCACCCAGTTCCAAAGTTTCTAGCAGGCCCTGCTGCCGCAACCCCACCACAAAGATACTGACTGCCACAGTCACTACAACTGTTGGTAGCCTCCATACTGAGGCACCTGTGCGTAGCAGACGCGATCGCATTCCACTGAAATTCGGCTTTGAGAGCTGAGCCATTACATAAACTTTGTCAGGTTATAAGATTAGAAGCCAAGGAAGACTGCCAGCCTAAAACGTTCCCCACCCTTAAAGAACCCCTACGGTGTCAGAACTTGCTAATTTTTTTTTCACCGCTACGGCTTGGTAAGAGCTTGCCTACAGCCGTTTGGAGCCTTCAACAGCTTCTTTGAACAAATGCCCCTGACCATGCTTGCATTTTAGTACCCGCCGTTGGCTGATTTAATCTACCATTTAGCTTGATTTTAATTTTTTTTTGAGATATTTGCCGATTTATAGCTCGGTTTTTGATGTCTCAGAGCGAATCTTATGTACGTTTTCCTCCCAATTCATCCCATCAAAAGGAACGATGTGAAAACAAGACAACACATCACCATCCAAACAGCGCAAGTTGACATCAATCGAATCGGGATGGGAGCGGGGGCGATAAAATGGGTGAATCCCACAAATACGACAGAACGTGTGCTTGGCAATACCAGTGTTGAAGGTATAGGTTGTCAAAACCTCTGCACCAGACAGTAAGGTAAAATGCTCCGGTGGCACAATCAGATGTAAAAAACCCTTCTTTCTACAGATGGAGCAGTTGCAATCATCTGCCTTATGCTCGTCCACTATGACGCGAAAGCGCACTGCGCCACAGTGACACCCACCTTCATAAGTAACCAGTTCTTCTGATGCGCTCATTTCGCAGAATCTTGGGCTAAATGGCGGTGGTTTTGATGCCGATGGTAGACCCCAAGACATATTATCCGCCTAGTGTGGCAAGCATAGCACCGATGAGTATCTAGGTGGGCAAAAGCCCAGGTAAAAAAATTTGAAGTAGATAGCTAAAATATTCTGGTGCATGAATGTATTAGAAGTATTCCTAAACGATATGATGTGTTAACAAATTGCTCAATACCTCATATACTCAGTTGCGGTGTTCAACGCCAGTAAAGTCGGGTTAAAGTGAGGTTGGTCAGAGTGCGTCAGTTCTGTTTGTGGTTAAGTTGCAGTTAAGAAGCAAGAACGATGAGTGATAAAAGTATGGCATTTCTGGCCGGGGCTGCCTTCGCTGGAATTGCGGCTATCGTCTTGCTGAAGACAGGAGGTAGTGCAGGACAAACTAACCTATCCGCTTATACTGCGGTGCCACCGCCGCCGCTGGGTCAGCCTTCGATGACGGGGCAGCTGCCGCCGCCTCCTCCTGGTGCTAGCGCGATCGCGCCGCAGGATCAGACTCAATCTTCTTCCTATTGTCTCCGACAGCAGAACGACACAGAACGGCTCCGAGATCAGCTGGAACAGCAGCGGAATGAAACTGAGCAGATGAAACTTCAACTGCGGAATCAGCAGACGCTTATCGAGGCTCTGACGACGCAGGCAAAAACAAATGTGCTGGGGGGACAGGTGAACTCAGCGACTTTGGCAACTGCTGGGCAGCCGAATAATCAAATTCTTTCCGGTGTACTCTGGGCATTTGGAGGAATCGTTTTAACTTTGTTTGGTGGCATTGTCGTTGCAGGAATTTTTGTTGTGTTCTCGCAACAGCAGCGTCATTCCCGGACAGTGCAAGTGATTCATCCGATTCCTACTCACCCGCCAAGTGTAACTCAAAGAAGGCGTTCTGAGTTTCTGCCGCCTCGGTTGGAAAGCAGACGAGATGACCCGATAGATTATGACAGGTATTAGTCAAGGGTTAATGACATTTAGCAATTAGCAATTAGCAACGAATTCCACTTCTCCCAGCGAGGTTTGCGACTACCGCAGCTAACTCGGCTGGTTCCACAGGCTTAGGTAAATGTATCTGAAAACCGGACATTAGCGATCGCGTCCGATCCTCAGCCCTAGCGTATGCTGTTAGTGCAGCAGCTGGAATCAGGCCCCCTTGCTCTGGCGATAGCGCTCGTACCTTGCCGATCAAAGTATAGCCGTCTTCTTCAGGCATCCCGATATCGCTGACTAAAACATCTGGCTTTGACTGTTTAATCAGCTCCATTGCCTCGCTCACCGATGCAGCTGCTTTTACTTGGGCTTTGCACTCTTCGAGTACCGTAGTCAGAAACAGGCGAGTATCAGCATTGTCATCGACCACAAGTACCTTTAACCCATCCAGCGAGGGCGGCTCGAACGATACACCACTTTCAACAGCTGCTGGCTGTACCCGCTCCGCATTGCTTGTCTCTACACGGACAGGCATAACTGGAAGTTTGACAATAAATGTCGCTCCCTTCCCTGCGCCTTCGCTGTGGGCGCGAACTGTTCCGCCGTGCAGTTCTACCAAGTTGCGGACAATGGCTAAACCTAGTCCGAGTCCGCTGTATTGCCTAGTGATAGAGCTATCAGCTTGACGAAACCGCTCGAAGACATAAGGCACAAAGTCGGGGTTGATGCCTTCTCCGCTATCGCTGATTGTAATCTCCACATGAGAGTTAATCCGTTTCAGGCTAACGTGAACGCTCCCTTCCTTGGGCGTAAACTTAATCGCATTAGATACCAGGTTCCAGATTACCTGCTGCAAACGGTCTGAGTCGCCTGCAACTGGCCCGGCTGCCGGATCAAGTATGCTTTGCAGTTGGATTGCCTTAGCCTCAGCCGCTGGGCGGACGGTATCAAGAGCCGCCTCAATGACTGTAGACAGTTCCACTGGGCGGACACTCAAGCGGAGTTTGCCTTGAATAATGCGGGAGACATCCAGCAAATCCTCAACCAGTTGTGCTTGCGCTCTGGCAGACCGTTCAATGGTCTCCATAGCTCTAGCAGTAGTCGCTTCGTCAAACTTTCGAGTATTCAGCAGTCGCAGCCACCCTAGCATGGCATTTAGTGGCGATCGCAATTCGTGGGAAAGTGTCGCCAAAAATTCGTCCTTCATCCGGTTGGCTGCCTCGGCGGCGGCGCGTGCTTCCTGTTCCGAGGCGAGTAGCTGGGCGCGTTCGTCTTCAGCTTGCTTGCGTTCGGTGAAGTCGCGCATGATTTTGACAAAGCCTCGCAACCCAGTTTCATCTTTTAAGGGTGATATGAAGCCACTTGCCCAGAAACGGCTGCCGTCTTGGCGAACGTGCCAGCGCTCATCCTCAGCCCGACCTTGCGTTGCTGCTGTTTGGAGTTCCTTTTTGTCCTCGCCGCTCTCCAAGTCTTCTAGTGTGAAGATAATTGAAGAATGTTGTCCCAGGATCTCTGCTTCCTGATAGCCTAAGATGCGTTCTGCCCCAGCGCTCCAACGGACAATACGCGCCTCTGTGTCGAGAAAGAAAATTGCGTACTCCTTCACATTGTCCAACAACAGGTGGAACCGCTCTTCGCTTACCCGCTGTGCTTCCTCGGCAAACTTGCGATCGCTAATGTCAGCTACTATGTAAACGGCACCTGTGAAAGCTTTGCTCTGGTCAAATATCGGATCTGCGGTGATGGCAAACCAGCGCGTACCGTTCTTTAGCTCTCTGCTTTCGCGACGCTGAGTTTGCTGAATGCTAGAAAAGGGACACTCCTGACTTGAACCCAGTATTTTTTGTAGAAGTTCCTGGTGAAAGCTACCCTCGATGTCGCTGAAGGGTTTCTCCAGAAGCTGAGACATGGCGCTGTTACATCTGATAACTTTGCCTTTGGAATCTAGTAAACAAACACCGTCGCTCATTGCATCAAAGGTAGTCTGCCACTCCTTCGCTAAACCCAGCGCCGATTCCTCAGCTTCTCGGATGCGGAGCAGCGCTTTGACAGTGGCGATCAATTCTATTGGCTCTACAGGTTGGGCTAGGTAGCCATCTGCACCGCCTTCTAATCCCTGTGCCTTATCTCGGCTCTTGACAAAACTAGCGGATAAATGTAGCACGGGAATAAAGGACGTGTGAGGGTTTTCCTTAATCCGGCGACATACCTCAAACCCATCGATATCTGGAAGCTTTACGTCAAGGATTATTAAGTCGGGTTGTTGTGCTACCACCATTTGCAGACCAGCTTCGCCTGTTGCTGCTTCCTTAACCTGAAATCCGGCTTGTTTTAACATCCGGCTGACGACATAGCGGTTGGTTTCGTTGTCGTCTACGTGCAGAATAGTTACAACGCTATCATCCATGATTTTTTTCTCCAGGTTCCAGCACTAGCCCAGCTTTAAGCAGTGCTTCCCGACTTCGGGCGATCGCATCTTCCCGCAATGGATCTTTAGAGAGAATCGCTACCGTCCTGCGGGCAAGATCCCTTTTTTCCTCTTCTTCTAGCACTTTTGATGTATTAATAATTACCGGTATATTGCTAGTAGCGTGATCGCTTTTTAGAAGTTCTATCACCTCAAATCCGTTCATATGTGGCATTGCCAGATCCAGAAAAATGCAATCCGGATTTTCTTCTCCCGCTAAGCGGATGCCTTCGCGTCCATTGTCGGCTTCAAGGATTGTAAAATTAGTATAAGCTAATAATTGCTTTAGTAAATATCGGGATACCTGTTCATCGTCAATTATCAAAACTTTCTGTTGTCTCTTTTTATTGATAAGTCTATTAAAATTATCCAATAGTAATAATCGCTCTACTGGTTTAACAAAAAACGCATCTGCCCCCAATTCTAGCGCTTTTTTATCGTTATTAATAACAGTAATGACGAGCAGGGGGATATCCCGCGTTGCTTCATTTTGTTTCATTTCTGAAATCAAATTCCAGGTATTTTGCTCTTTTAGTAATATGTCAGATATTACCGCGACAGGTTTAAACATCTCAAGAGCAAGTTGGGCTTCCTTGAGCGATCGCGCCTGAATAAGCTGATAATTTGAACCTTGGAAATACTTCTCGTAAGTAAAGAATGTCTCCTCGTTATCCTCTATTACGAGTACAGGCAAACGAGACGGATCTAACTGCCAGTTAATATCTGGCACCCCTGCCCCAAACTCGGAATTATTGTAGCTAATCGGGATGGTAGCAAAAAACGTTGAACCCTTTCCCAGCTCACTTGTTAAAGAAACATTGCCGCCCAGCAATTCGGTTAAATGCCGTGATAGAGAAAGTCCAAGTCCTGTGCCTTTAACCCGCTTTTGAAAAGCGGAATCTACCTGGACAAATTCCTCAAAAATTCGCTTTTTATCTTCCGGTGCAATGCCAATTCCGGTATCAGCCACGGAAAAAACTACCGTTCTACTAACCAATTTGGCAGCAATGCGAACTTCACCTTTTTCTGTATATTTGATTGCATTAGAAATAAAATTTCTCAGAACCTGAGCAACTTTGCCCTCATCAGTGTAGAGTGTGGGAATACCAACGGGTTCTTCAAAAATCAGAGAAATTGAAGAATTATAAGCGAGAAGAGGACGCAGCATACCTCTTAAAGCGCCGAAAAGCTCGCTCACCTCAAACTCATTCGGATGAATAACAATTTTTCCCGCTTCAATCTTTGCCAGATCCAAAAGGTCGTTAACTAACTCCAAAAGACCTTCACCTGATTGGCGGATAAACCTTACTTGCTTTTCTTGCTCATCTGTCAATTCGCCATCCATCCGATCCAGCAGTAGGCGGGACAGAGACAAAATCGAGTTTAGCGGTGTGCGAAACTCATGACTCATGTTCGAGAGAAAGCGAGTTTTAAGTTCATTAGCGCGCTGTAAAGAATCAGCTTTTTCGTCTAATTCTGCATATAGTGCCACAACACCGCGATTAGTATCCTCTAGCTCACGGTTGAGTTGAGCTAGCTCGGCTTGACGTTTTTCTAGTTCTTCTAGAGTGCGAAGCAGTTCTTGGTTTTGCTGCTGAATTTCAGAATAAGGATTTTCAGGCGATCGCATTATCAACTCATTAGCAATCTCACCCAAACGTTTTGTGGTGACTATAGGACTGCGTTTAGGCAAATTTTTCCCCATCACTACCACTGTTCCTTGCTCAGGGGTAGAGTCAATGCGAAACTGATCCATCAGTCGCTTGCTGCCAATAATACCTAACCCCATTCCCGTATTCGACCTATATTGTCCCTCTAGAATAGTCTTGAGATTAGGGATACCCCGCCCTTTGTCACGAATGGAAACCATGAATATTTGAGGTGATTCGCCTTCCACCCAAAATTGAATTTTTCCACCCTTTGCATATTGAAAAGCGTTGCGGGCAATTTCAGAAACAGCAGTAGCAATGCGCGTCCGATCTTGAGAGTCAAAACCCAACAACTCAGTAATCTGGCGCACCCGCTGACGTGTCAGAACGACATCTTGTTCAAAGCGTATTTCTATAGTGAGGATAGTTATCTCTTCCTTAGCCATCGGTTATTTATTAATATATATAGCAATCCTAAATCATTTATAAAACCTTCCGTCTTTCCTGTTTCTCTCTTGTTTCTCCTTTCTCTTGCTAAGCCCAAAGCGTAGGCTGAGCGGTTCATAAATTATTACAAACCTGCAAAGACTGCTATATAGCGGTTCTCGGTTCGATGCGGTACACTCTGATATCTCTTGAGAGAGGCTTTGATTCTTACTCCCCTTCCCCGTAAAAAACATTTATTCGGCTTCCCTCTCCGTGCTTCGCACCGCTAACGCTAACGTAGGAGAGGGTTAGGGAGAGGTGGGAAGGGGTTGGGGGTTAGGTTATTCTGATGTACTTCACGCAACTGAGAACCGCTATAGTTTTTCAGTAAAACAAGCATCTTCCCCACCTTATTTGATAGCAGACAAGAGGCCCGCCCAACAGTTATTATTAATTTTCCCGTGCGACCAGCACCGTGACATCATCGCGGTGTCGGGTAAAATCCCGGTATAGAACTCCAGCGAGCAGGCTGGGATGTTTTGCGGCTAAACCAGGATAACGATCTAAACGCCACTGCGTACCTAAACCGTCGGAGTGCATTATCAAAATCCCCCCTTTAGACCACTGATAAACAAACTCCTGAATTTTGCGAACCTCATGCCCGACAGTGCCGTTATGGGAAACCATACTGTAAGAACGGGCTAGTCCTATCTCTTGGTTGGGAGAAAGAACTGTGGCAGAAATGTTGCCAACTCCAGCAAAACAAACTGCTTGTTTTTCAAAGTTTACTTCAGCGATCGCCATTGCTGCTCCCCGTGTACTTCGCAAAGCCGCATGAGCTGCTTCAATAATTTCTTTGGGACTTTGACAGACATTCTCTCGAAATATCCTCACCGCTTCTAAGGACGCTTCGGCGGCTAGAGGCCCGTGACCTAAACCATCTGCAACTAAGAACAGAGTGCGATCGCCACAGCGATCTATTGCCCAAGCATCACCCGAAACCTCCTCACCTATTTTGGGCAAGCACACTACACCTATATCTATATCTATATTGCTGCGTGGCGGCACTTGGTTAGGACTAGCCCAGAGTTGGCTTAATAAGGCTGTCCCTACACTGGGAACAGAATGAATATCAAAAACAGCGGAGAGGCGAGCGATCGCGCCTAAGCCATTTCCCGGAGTTCCCGCCGTAGAATAGCCATCGCGCAAACACTCGCTGATATTGCTCATTCCTGGCCCTTTGTCCAGCGCTAGGATTTCGATCCCCACGATGTCGTTTTTTTCCAAAGCTTGGAGCAGCAACTGACCGTCGGTAGCGTGACGAACAAGGTTATTTGCCATCTCGGTGACAACAATGCCTACCTTCCCTCGTTCTGTTTCGTTGAAACCGAGATTACTGGCGAGGGATAAAGCCATCCGTCGCGCTTCACCAGCCTGACTAAACTCTAAGATGGGCAAGCCGACTGGATCTCTCATATATTTACTTCCACTTTGTTATTGTGACGCAGGTGCCTTCGCCGACATTGGAAACAATATTAAATTCGTTCACCAGCCGCTTTGTACCGCTTAAGCCCATACCGAGTCCACCTCCGGTGGTGAAGCCGTCTTTTAGCGCTAGATCGATGTTTGGAATCCCTGGCCCCGAATCTTCAAAAGTCAAACGCAGACCACGACGAATTCCTTCATCTAATGCTTCTAGTTTGACTGTTCCACCACCGCCATAGTCCAAGGTGTTGCGTGCTAATTCGCTCGCCGCCGTGACAATTTTAGTCTGGTCTATCAGGCTAAAACCCAGCTCTACGGCAAACTGGCGCACGGCTTGCCGTACTAGCACAACATCTGCCGAAGTGTTGATGCTCATGGTTTCATGCTTGTGCATCACCATCCAGAAACCCCCTTGGAGTGGAGACGCGATAGCCGCTGTCTCTACGTAGCGATCGCTGCAAAAGAGTCATTCCCTTCTCAACATTTAAGGCTGTGCGAACCCCTGTTAAGGAAAGTCCCAACTCTACTAAAGTGATGGCGACTGCTGGCTGCATTCCTACGACAACCGTTTGTGCATCTAGCACCTGCGACATCTTGGCAATGTTTCCCAGTATCCGCCCAATAAAGGAATCAACTATTTCCAGTGCTGAGATATCGATTAGGACACCACGAGCATTTGTCTGGGTAATCCGGTTTGTCAGATCGTCCTGCAAGGTCATCGCTAGGCGGTCGTGCATATCCACCTGAATAGTGACTAGGAGGAATTCGCCCATCTGAAGAATGGGGATGCGTTCCATTACAACTCCTTGCTTATTAAGTGGGTGTCTGGGAGCGAACGAACGCCACCCCCGTTCGTTTCAAGGCTAGAGCAAAGGCATCGGCTAAGGTAGCCTTGGTAATTACATCAGCCAGATCCACGCCCAGGTAGACGATGGTTTGAGCGATTTGGGGACGAATACCGCTGATGATGCAATCAGCACCCATCAGTCGAGCAGCTGTTACTGTTTTTAGTAGGTGCTGTGCTGTCAGGGTATCTACGGTTGGCACTCCGGTAATATCGATGATGGCAACTTCTGCACCCGTTTCGACAATTTTGTTTAGTAGAGATTCCATGACAATCTGAGTGCGGGCGCTGTCGAGGGTGCCAATAATGGGCAATGCTAAAATCCCTTCCCACAGTTTTACGACTGGCGTTGAGAGTTCCATCAATTCCTCTTGCTGGCGGAGGATTACCTCTTGGCGGGCTTTTTGATAGCTTTCCGTCGTCCAGAGTCCTAGCTTATCTAGGAGGTTAGTGGCACACCAAATTTCATCTATAAGTGTCTCGACATCCTGTGCTAGTTCCTGGCGCAAGCGGCTGAATAAAGGCTGCTTAAAGGAAAGAACAAAGATGGCGGTTTCTGATGGGGTGAAGCCTTTAATCGAGCGCGATCGCGAAATCGAAGCCAGCAAATCGCGCACTCCACGCCACTGCGACGTTTGGATGTCGGTTAAGTTACCTCCCTGTACTGCATTTGTAAACAGGTCAAGAAATTCTTTGCACTCTTCGCGCAGTTCTGTCTCCCTGAGCAAGTCTTTACGGATACCAGCAGCTACTTGCTCGTTTAGCCACTCTGTCAACAGTTGGGCTTCGTAATTTTTGAGAATTGCCGGAATTTTGCTTTTGCCGTTCAAGTTCATTTCAACGCCTCCCTCCGCTGACTGGGTTAAAAAAAGTGCAGTATTTAGGCTTTTAAGATAACTAGCATTAACTGGAGCTGTTTACTAGGAGGCGCTTGGCGTGAGTTGTTGCAAGCTGCATACACTGGACACCAGTAGCTAACTGTTCAGTCTGCGGTAGTTTCTAAAAGACTATTTGGCCAGCATTATATTATACGGCTTAGGTTGGACAAATGGACTAGGCATCACCATTATCTTTGCACTCACGCGATCGCGCTTCTTTGCTCGTCGTGGTGTAGATCGTGGGACGGGAAGCTTGAGTTTCCGAAACTTTGCCTGATGAAATCTCAGGAGTTGCAAAGAGCGATCGCTAGACCAGAAGTTGTTCATGTCATCCCAACATTTTGAATCGTTCTTTAACCACCCAGTCGAATAAACTGACAGATTGCGTCCCTATTCTGATAGATATTTTGTATATTATTCCGGAAATTAAGATTAATTGTTTATTAATTTCTCCATAGTTAAGTACAACTTAAACATTCCCTAAAAGTGGCAAATATTACAGCAGCAAATGGGATGGAGGAGTTAACTAATTTGTAAGTAATTGATTCTAAAAAATTGTTGTAAAGGGCGAGATACTGATGAAACGTGTAGCCATCAACGGTTTTGGCAGAATTGGACGAGCCTTCTTTCGCATTGCCGCATCTTATGGCGATCTGGAAGTTGTAGCCATCAACGATGTTGCCTTAAAATCAGACCAAGCAGCATATTTACTGCAATACGACTCCGTATATCGACGCTTCGAGAGCGAGGTGGGATATGACGATAAAAGTCTGATAATTGGCGACAAGCGAATTGACCTATTAGCTGAACGAGATCCCGCCGCCCTTCCCTGGAAAGAATCGGAAATTGATGTCGTTATCGAGTCTACTGGCATCTTCCGCACGGCAGAAAAAGCCGGAATGCACTTAGAAGCGGGAGCGAAAAAGGTAATTATCAGCGCCCCTGCTAAAGGTGCAGTTCCTACGTTCGTGTTTGGAGTTAATCACGAAAAATATGATGCTGAGCGAGATAATGTCATTTCAGCTGCCTCGTGTACCACCAATTGCTTATCCCCCATCGCCAAAATTTTAAATGATGAATTTGGCATTGAGAAGGCGCTGATGACTACGGTACACGCTTATACTGCCGACCAGCGTTTAGTAGACACTGGACATCCTGAAGAGTGGGCGCGGGGACGCGGTGCGGCGCAGAATATCGTCCCCACGACTACTGGCGCAGCAGTTGCAGTGGCGTTGGTGTTGCCGGAATTGAAAGGAAAACTTGATGGTATGGCTTTGCGCGTCCCAACCGCGACTGGTTCAGTCACAGACTTGAGTGCAGTGTTGGAAAAATCGGTGACGGTGGAGGAAGTTAACGACGCTTTACGCAAGTATGCCCGCGGTTCGATGCAGTCAATTCTCAAGGTGAGTGAGGTGCCTTTGGTGTCTTCCGACTGCGTGGGCGATCCTAGTTCGGCTATTGTGAATCTACCTTCGACTAGCGTCCTTGCCGATAACTTCGTTAAGGTACTGGCATATTACGACAACGAGTGGGGATACACTAACCGCTTGGTAGATTTGACTAGCTACGTGTAGGTAAGAGGCTGGAGCCTTTTCCCTCGTTCCTTGGCCCAGTTAGGGAACGAGGGAAAATTCGATGATCCCAAAGAAATTGTAAAAAAAATTACGAAGTGATGCAATATACCTCTTTGGGAGGTAGCGATAGCTAAAATAAACCTACAAGAGGAGAAAAAGCTATGGTTACAGCGGCTACAGAAAGGACTTCTCGGTTTTCTAAAGAGCGATCGCTGGTTCTGTGGTTAGATGAAGTTGGGATTGTCGATGTCCCAATAGTCGGTGGTAAAAATGCTTCCTTGGGGGAAATGATTCGACAACTGACCAAGCAGGGGGTCAGGGTTCCCGGTGGGTTTGCAACTACTGCCTATGCTTACCGACATTTTATTCAAGCTGCGGGGTTAGAAAAGCAGTTGCGCGAACTGTTTGCTGACTTGGATGTAGAAGACGTGCAGAACTTGCAGGAACGGGGAAAAAAAGCCCGGTCGTTGATTCTAAAAACGCCGTTTCCAAGGGAATTGCAAGAAGCGATCGCATCCTACTATCACCAGATGTGCGCAATATATGGTTATGATACCGATGTAGCCGTGCGTTCATCCGCCACCGCTGAAGATTTGCCCGATGCCAGTTTTGCCGGACAGCAAGAAACCTACCTGAATATTAACGGCATCAAAGACGTTTTAGAAGCCTGCCATAAATGCTTTGCTTCGATATTCACCGACCGGGCAATTTCCTATCGCCACACCAAAAATTTCGACCATTTTAATGTTGCCCTCTCCGTTGGCGTTCAAAAAATGGTGCGTTCAGATTTAGCTTCCTCTGGTGTCATGTTCTCCATAGACACCGAAACCGGATTTAAAAATGCTGCCTTAATCACCGCTGCTTACGGGTTAGGAGAAAACATTGTTCAAGGGGCAGTCAACCCTGACGAATATTTAGTTTTCAAACCTACATTAAAAGAAGGATTCCGCCCAATCATCGACAAACGAGTGGGTAGCAAAGAATTCAAACTAGTCTGCGACGTTGGTGGATGTAAAATCACCAAAAATGAGCGTGTAACTTTGAGCGAACAGCAAAAATTTGCCATCAATGACGACGAAATTTTGCAACTAGCTAAGTGGGCTTGTTTAATCGAAAATCACTACAGCCAAGTTCATGGCAAGTATACGCCGATGGACATAGAATGGGCAAAAGACGGCATTACAGATGAACTTTTCATCGTCCAAGCCCGCCCGGAAACAGTACAATCCCAAAAAGGTAAAAATGTCCTACGTAGCTATCACTTGAAATTGAGGACAGGGGATAGAGGACTTGCGGCTGGCCAAAAATCTTCCCAATTACCAATTCCTTTAGTTAGAGGCCGTGCTGTTGGGGAAATGATTGGACAGGGAAAAGCGAGAGTAATTCTCGATGTCCAGAAAATTGAATTGTTCCAACCAGGAGAAGTTTTAGTAACAGATAAAACTGACCCGGACTGGGAACCGATAATGAAAAAAGCCAGCGCCATTATTACTAATAAAGGCGGGCGCACCTGCCATGCCGCAATTATTGCGCGGGAGATGGGAATTCCGGCAATTGTGGGATGTGGGAATGGCACAGATATTTTAAAAACAGGTCAAGAGGTAACAGTTTCTTGTGCGGAAGGAGAAGAAGGAAGAGTTTATTCAGGATTATTGCCCTACGAAGTCCGAGAAGTAGCGCTAGAAAATTTGCCCCGCACTCGCACCAAAATAATGATGAATGTGGGCAATCCGGAAGAAGCATTTAGTTTCTCAGGTATTCCTAATGATGGTGTTGGGTTAGCAAGGTTAGAATTCATCATCGCCAATCACATCAAAGCGCATCCTTTAGCTTTGATTAATTACGACAAATTGGAGGATGAAGAAGCTAAGGCAAAAATTGCGGAAATGACTGTAACTTATGAAGACAAACCTCAATACTTCGTCGATAAATTAGCCCAAGGTGTAGCCAGACTTGCTGCCGCTTTTTATCCAAATCCGGTAATTGTGCGGATGAGCGATTTTAAAAGCAATGAATACGCCAATCTTTTAGGTGGTAAGCAATTTGAACCCGCAGAAGAAAACCCGATGATTGGTTGGCGGGGAGCATCTCGTTACTATGATGAGAAATATCGTGAGGGCTTTGCCTTAGAATGTCAGGCGTTAAAGCGGGTAAGGGATGAAATGGGCTTGACAAATGTTATCCCCATGATTCCTTTCTGTCGCACTCCTGATGAGGGACGCAAAGTGTTAGCTGAAATAGCGAAACATGGTTTAGAACGAGGAAAAAATAGCTTGCAAGTTTACGTGATGTGCGAGTTGCCCAGTAACGTAATCATGGCGGAAGAATTTGCTGAAGTTTTTGATGGTTTCTCCATCGGTTCTAACGATTTGACACAGCTAACGTTAGGTTTAGATCGAGATTCAGCTTTAGTAGCGCATATCTTTGATGAACGCAACGAAGCTGTGAAGCGGATGGTGAAGATGGCAATTGAAACCGCCAAGAAAACTAATCGCAAAATTGGAATTTGCGGTCAAGCGCCCAGCGATTATCCGGAATTTGCTAAGTTTTTGGTAGAGTTGGGGATTGATTCGATGAGTTTGAATCCCGATTCTGTATTGAAAACTCTCTTGATGGTTGCGGAAGTGGAAGGCGTTTAAATTTTGTAGGGTGGAGATTGCGTCCACCCTACACTTATTAATATGTTGAGGTTAATTAGCGGTTCGGTTTCTTTCTCAACAGCAAGGGATTCGCCTGTGAGGGCTGATTCATCAATTTACAAGTTCCGTGCTTGAATTCGCAAGTCTACGTCACTCGGTACTAAATCTTGTGAGGGAATTCGCAATTTTTGCCCGTCGCGGATGACGGTGGCTTAGGAAGTACGGTCAAGGAAACTAGCATTGAAATTTCCGATAGGGTTGAAAGGAAATTACAATGCTTCTCTCATTCCCAGTCTGAGACTGGGAACGAGAGATGAGAGAAACGAGAGAATGAGGGTCATAGAACTATAAAGTAGAGTGAGTGTCAAAGTGAAGGAAGATGGTCGCGAATCCGTTTGTGCCGCAAGATTTAGTAGGTAGACAACAAGAACTGCAACAAGTCAGCCAAATTCTCTCAATAGATGGCGATTTACTGATTACAGGGGTTCCTGGTAGTGGAAGGCGATCGCTTATTCGTTGGGCAGCACAGAAAGTGAAAGCTAGAGTGCTAGAAATTGACTGTCTGCGAGCCACTGATGGCAAGCGATTTCTGCAATTGTTCGCTGAAAGCTTGATGGCAACCTTCACCACACCGGAAGAACTGGCGTTAATTGGACAGTGGATTGCAGAACATCCTCTGAGTTTGGAGGAATTGCCGAATGGACAAACTCGTTTAGTTTGGCATCTATCAAACGAGGGAGAATGGTCGCTATTTCAAGTTCTGCTGAACTTACCGCAAGCGATCGCTGATAAACTTAATAGCCGCGTAGTGATGGTTTTTCGCAATTTTCCCCACATCCGGTCTTGGGATAGAGATGGCAAATGGGAAGCTTATCTGCGTGAAGAAATCGCCATACATACTCATGTCAGCTATGCGCTAATTGCTACAGTCGGAGAACCTTGGGTGCAAGATAGTAACTTGCAGGTTGTCTGTTTAGCACCGCTGTCTAATCAAGAACTCAGCGCATGGATTGAGACAGCAATGAGCTTACAGGGATTGAAATTTGATGCAGATGGTTTAGCGCTATTTTTAAGCTACGTTCAAGGACATTTAGGGGATGCGATCGCGCTAGCTAGACGAATTTGGCTGGATTGCCGAGTTTTATACGGAAGCCAGAAAGAAGGACTAATCCAACCCCACCACGTCCATCGCAGTGCTTTAGCATTAGTTGAAGATATATCTATTACCTTCGAGTCACTGATTTTACTGCTACCTTCCAGCCAAGTTCGGGTACTAGAAAGTTTAGCTCTTGACCCCACAGATAGCCCGCACAGTCGCGAATACATCCAAAAACACCAACTTTCTAGAGGTGGCTCTCTCCAAGGTGCTTTGGCAAGTTTAGAACATAAAGGTTTGGTATACGGCGCTAAGTACGGCTACCAGATAGCTTTACCTTTGCTAGGTTTCTGGCTAAAGCATAGGATTGGGGACTGGGGGCTGGGGACTGGGGACTGGGGGCTGGGGACTAGGTAAGACTTTTCCCCAATCCCCAATTCCCTGCCTTACATCTTGCACTAAGCCCTAAACTAAAGTTTAAGGCTCAAAGCTAAAACCCGTTGAAACGGGTTAAAATTCTGACTTTAGTTAGCTTTAGCTAACTTTAGCTATGAGCCTCGAAATTTATTTCAGGGCGGTTTTTTGGGTAGGTATAAGACATGAGTTGCGACAATATTTCTATGCAAAAATACTCAATTACCATCTCGGCTTGGTCGCTTTTAATTATGTTACTCTGCACCTTGCCTGCTCATGCCCAAAAAATCTCCCGTCCCCAGCAGCAGCAATACTCTGTCGAAGAAGTTTTGCAACAACTCGCCAAAACCAAAGTCATCTACTTAGGCGAAACCCACGATAATCCTGAAGATCACAAAGCCCAGTTGGAGATTATTCAGCGACTATATCGGCAAAATTCTAAAATAGCGATCGCAATGGAAATGTTCCAGCGTCCTTATCAAAGTGTACTCAATCAATATCTAGCGGGGAAAATAACCCAAACCCAGTTATTAGAACAAAGCGAATATGAAAAACGCTGGGGTTTCCCGTGGGAATCTTACGCCCCGATTCTGAGTTTTGCCAAGGAAAATAATTTACCTGTTTTAGCCTTAAATACTCCCAGTGAAGTAACGCGCAAAGTCGCACGCCAAGGATTAGAAAGTCTGACACCAGATGAGAGAAAGTACATTCCGCCATTTAATGAAATTCGCACCGATAATTCCCAATATCGCCAAATGGTGCAAGAGTCTTTTCAACAGCATCAAGTAGCCGGACACGGAAATAGTGCAAACTTTGAGCGTTTCTTCACAGCGCAGGTGCTTTGGGATGAAACAATGGCAGAAGGAATTGCCAAATTTGTGACAGCAAACCCAGATTATCAAGTCATTGTGTTGGCTGGACAAGCTCATATTATTTATGGCTATGGTATTCCCAGCCGCGTTGCGCGACGCTTGGGAAATAATATAGTCCAATCCTCAATTTTACTCAATCCATCGGAAGTCATGCAAGCTTCAAGTGACAAAGCGATCACTGACTACTTTTGGGTAACTTCTGAGTGAGAACTGAGTTAAGAATAAAAGTTCGCAAAGATAAACGCAGAGGTAGCGCTGTTACGCTACCTCTGCGTTTACTTCTTATTACCCAAAAATTGCACCAAGGGTTGAAAAACTGGCACCAATTCGGGACGAGCAACGGTTAAAGTGGGGAAAGAGCGATCGCCATAATCCTCTCCTTCTTGCAAAGGAAACACCGCTTCATCCTTCAGGGACACCCAAACCCCGCCAGCAGCGTGTAAAATTACCCACACTGCTGCAATATCCCAAATTTTCGGCGTAGACTCGACACCGCCGAGGGTAGTACCCGAAGCAACAGCAACAAAGTTGTAGGTAGTGACACCCAGCATCCGAATTTTACAGGGGAAAGGTTTCTGCAAAATAGAGGTACTTCTGGCACACAAGCAGAAAAAGTGATTCTGGCTAGGAGAGTCAGGGCTGGTGTGAATCGGTTGATTGTTTAAAAAGGCACCATTTTTCTCTCCCCCGTTGTACCAAAAGGCGTGAAAGGTTTGGTTGATGGGGGGAAAATGTACGTACCCGAAAACAGGTGTACCTTGATACAACAAACCCATTGAAATTCCCCAAATAGGAATTCCCCGTGTAAAGTTTGTTGTACCATCGATGGGGTCAATCACCCAACACCATTCGGCACCATAAAAAGTGTGTTCGGCTTCTTCGCTTAAGACATCGTGACTGGGAAAAGCTTCAGCGATCGCTTCTCGAATTTCCCGATCCGCCCACTTATCCGCTTGCGTCACTAGACTCCCATCAGCTTTTTGGGAAGCTTGCACTTGCCCAAAATCTTGCATTAGCTGCTTGCCAATTCTAGCCGTAGTCTCATTCGCAAACTTCAAAACCTGCTCAAAAAAATCGTTCATAGTTGATAGTTCATCGCTAATTGCTAATTGCTAATGGTTCATGGCATCTTCACAATTAGCAATTAGCCATTAGCAATTTATCAGTCTAATTCACCTTCAAGGACAGTAGCGATCGCAACTTTTGCATTGTCGCGAAATTCTGTCACATCCACCTGAGAGAGAAACACAACCGCTACTACCATTCCCACTGCTTGCAGTGCAAACACCAATCCATAGGCTAACACCAAGTTAGTAGTAAATAAACTTTTACCCACATCCAATACAGCACCACCCGTAACAGTTGCGATTGCCCTTGCCATTGCCTGTGATAATCCCCAAGCACCGATAAATGTACCAGCCGTTTCCGCCGCAGTCAAATCCAACATTAAACTAACTGCGCCTGTTGTAGTAACACCGGAAGCCAAACCAAATAATAATAGCGCTCCCTGCAACAACTTCTGATTGTGGGTAAATCCGGACAGGATAATTAATCCAAAAGTTGCTGCTACCAAAAGACAGCCTAATTTAGTTGTTTTTTGCTTTCCTAAACGAGGCACAATTAAAAATCCCGTGATACTAATCCCAAGTAGCGTTCCTGTTCCCCAGTAAGCATTTAACTTAGTAGTTTCCGCAACTTGCATTCCGAAAACTTCGCCTCCATAGGGTTCCATTACTGCTTCTTGCATAAATAAGCTAATTGTCATCACGAGCAAAAAGGTGAAAAATATTCCCGTTTGCCGATTAGCCGTTAATACTCGCAGCGCTTTCCCTAGAGTAATTTTGTCTTCCCGGTCTACTAAAGTAGAACGAGAGGTATAGCGGGAATATTTTTTTTCAACGCCCACTGTCGCCAGTAACGCCAGCCCAAACACGGCGACGGGGACAATCATAAACAGTTGATTTACTGATGCTTGCAATTCAGAAAGTGGTGCATCTGCGGCAACTTTTTTGAGCAAAGTACCGCCGATAATTGCCCCAAGAACAATTCCCACCATCAGCATAGACCAAACAATTCCGACAAGTTTGGAACGGTTATCTTCATCGGAAACATCCACCAACAGCGCTGCAAAGGGAGTGGAACTCATACTCAGCGCCAAACCATAAAGCGCGAAAATCAGTGCAAGTACCGCAGTCCAACCATAAGTTTGAGTTGTCCATACCCAACCGCCAGCAGCTTGCACCACATTACCCAGCTGCCACATTACTTGTACAGCTAGGAAGGATGCGATCGCAAACAGCGCCGCCCCTACCCACACATAGCCCGTGCGATGGAAACCAAATAACGGTTTAGAATCTGACATCTGCCCAAACCACACCCGCGCTGGGGCGATAAACTGGTGCATCGCAATAGTACCAGCCGCAATTGTCGCCGGAATCGCCAGTTCCCCAATCATCACTCGGTTCAGGATTCCCAGCGCCAGCACCGCCATCATCCCCAATCCCATCTGAAACAAGCCGAGTCGGAACATGGTGAACAAATTCACTTTCTTGATTGTTCCAAGCGGTTTCGGCTCATCTGGCTGTAAATTTATATCACCTGTTGCCATATTTTTTAAAAGGAAATCAATACACGCATTACTGTTTTTACGCTTCGGTGCAATTTTTTCTTAGCGCCCTTTTTAAAGGGGTTCTGCTCTATAAAGTTGCACATCACGCTGTTTTAATTTCACCATAGCCCCCAGCAACTATCTGCAACGATAAACTGAAAAATATAAACTTTTGTAAAAAGTATTACCAATGCAAACCATCACGTTAGCGCAAAATGGCCCCACCTTCACTGCTGTAGGTATCGGCGCTTGGGCTTGGGGCGACAAGCTATTTTGGAACTATGGCAGCGACTACGGGGAAACCCAGTTGCAGGAAGCTTTTGAAGCGACTCTGGATTCCGGCGTAAACTTCTTTGACACGGCTGAAGTGTACGGCCCAGGAAAATCAGAGGAGTTCTTGGGAAAGTTCATGCAAGAAACTGGGCGCACAGCCCAGATTGCCACAAAATACGGCCCTTACCCTTGGCGAATTACCGGACAATCGGTGTCAGATGCTTTAACCGAGAGTTTAAAACGTCTGCGGGTCGAGCAAGTAGCGCTTTATCAGGTGCATTGGCCTTTCGCCTTCCTGATGAGTCAAGAAACGCTGATGAATGCCCTAGCGGATGAGGTGAAGCGGGGCAGAATTGCTACAGTCGGTGTCAGCAATTACTCAGCCGAACAGATGAAAGAAGCTTATCAGCTTTTAGCGGCTAGAGGCGTACCTTTGGCTGTAAATCAGGTGCGGTACTCGCTGCTGACTCGGCAAGTCGAGGCTAACGGCATTCTCGACACGGCGCGTCAGCTAGGTGTGACTATTTTGGCTTATAGTCCTTTGGCTCAGGGTTTACTGACTGGCAAATATAGAATCGAGGATGGCAAGGAGCCGACTGGCGCACGTAAATTTGATTCTCGCTTCAATCGCAGCGGTTTGGAGAAAATCGAGCCTGTGATATGTGCGTTGCGTAAACTCGGAGAAAAGTACCAAAAAACACCCGCTCAAGTTGCCCTGAATTGGTTGATTGCCCAGGATGGGGTGATTGCGATTCCGGGGGCGAAGTCAGCGGAACAGGCGCGGCAGAATGCTGGGGCGCTGGGTTGGCAGTTGAGCGCCCAGGAAGTTGCCCATCTGGAACTTTTGAGCCGCCCTTGGCGAAATTAATTGAGGCTGAGCCTCGAAGAGTCTGGTTCCCAGGCTGAGCCTGGGAACCAGGAGGGGGAGGCTCTGCCTCCTCAAGAAATGCAAAATCCTTGCATCCAAAATTGATAGAGCGATCGCATCCTATGAAAATCTTCTCAGATTGGGGCTTCTCCCGCGAAGGCTGGCGCAATAATCAAAGAGGCGAATACTGGGTAGTAGCTCAGGCAATTCTCATCGTCGGTTTTGTCGTTTTGCCAGTCTACCGTCCAGTTAATTTCCCTCTTGACAAATTTGTTAACTTAAGGATTGCTGCTCTACTAGGACTGGTGGCATTAGTGCTACTTGCCAAAGGATTGCTAGATTTGGGACAGCAGCTGACTCCCTTACCTTATCCCAAAGACAACGGGCAGCTAGTTCAAACTGGTATCTACAGCATCGTGCGCCATCCCGTCTACAGTGGCTTAATTTTGGCTGCCTTAAGTTGGGCAATCTTCTTCGTCAGCTTGTCCCACCTGGTAGCCGCAGCTATCCTATTCGTCTTTTTGGATGCCAAAGCCAACCACGAGGAAGGATGGTTAACGCAAAAGTACCCAGATTACGCAAATTATCGGCAACAAGTCAAAAAGCTGATTCCCTGGCTCTACTGAGCAAACCAAACCAGTAGGGGGTAGAATGGCACTGACTTGTATAGCCGTGAAATAAATTTCACAGCTCAAAGCTAAAACCTGTTAAAACAGGTTGAAATTCTATATATAGTGAGCATTAGAGTCCGTTTTAACGGACTTGAGCTTTGAGCCTCGAACTTTAGTTCAGGGCTTGAGCGCAGGGCAAAAGTTAAGTGCCAAAGCAGTAAAGGGTATCACACTTTGTCTACCACTCTGATTTTTTTTGCCCAGGTGTAAAATTGCCACATGAAGTTTTACTAAGTTGACAGTTCAGGATAAAATTGCACAATGGTGTGAGTAAGCAGAAATATCTATTGATGTCCACTCTTTCATCAACACTGACCCGTCCTCAAAATGTTGGCAACTCCCATCTGGGGAGTAATGTATCGCCTTTGTTAACCAAAGCTGTGTATCAAACCGACCAGCAAGTAAAGTTCTTGCATTTGCAAGTGGAAGTTGAAATTCTTTTGCAGCAACTGCAATCACTTAAGAAGCAGCGTCTAACATTAGATTGTCAAGATGCGGCTTTCTCCGATGCCATCGGTAACAAAAAGCTATAGTAGTAAGGTTTTGTCCTTCTTAAGTGCGGTTTGTAACCCGGTCAGCAACCGATAGCTGACAAAAACCATTGCCTGCCACTAATCCGCACCGGGCAGGATTTTTTTGTGCATTGATGGCTGAATTCACTTAACAGATACTTAGAAAATTTTTTAATGACTCTATCGACGATCAAAGTAACCGACACCAACCTCGTATCTGCGACAACTGCTGAAACTCTCCGCCTGAGAGATATTTTGAAAAGTCTGCCGCGTGAGGTTTTTGCCAAAAATCGTCAGAAAGCGTGGACGACCGTGGTAATCAACGTTTTAATGGTGGGATTGGGATATTGGGGGTTAGCGATCGCGCCCTGGTATCTGACACCTTTGCTGTGGATATTTACAGGCACAGCGTTGACAGGTTTTTTTGTAATTGGCCATGACTGCGGACACCGCTCATTTGCCAATCGCCGCTGGGTAAACGATTTGGTGGGGCATATATTTATGTTGCCCTTGATTTATCCCTTCCACAGTTGGCGAATTCTGCACAATTACCATCACGCCCACACTAACAAGCTTGAGGAAGACAACGCTTGGCAGCCCTTCCAGCCAGAGTTTTATGACAGTATGCCAAAGGCGGGACAGTGGGGCTATCGCTTAATGCGGGGCCGGTTTTGGTGGTTAGCTTCGATAATCCACTGGTCGATGATGCACTTTGATTGGACGCAATTCCAAGGCAAAGAGCGGCAGAAGGTAAAATTGTCGGCACTAGTAGTTTTGGGATTTGCCAGCGTCGCCTTCCCCTTGTTAATAGCGACAACTGGTGTTTGGGGATTTGTTAAATTTTGGCTCTTACCGTGGTTGGTTTACCACTTCTGGATGAGTACCTTTACTCTGGTTCACCACACCGCACCAGAAATTCCCTTTACTCCCGCTACGCAGTGGAATGAGGCGCAAGCGCAGCTATTTGGCACGGTTCACTGCGATTATCCGCGTTGGGTAGAATTCCTTTGCCACGATATCAACGTTCACATTCCTCATCACATTTCCACAGCAATTCCCTCCTATAATTTGCGACTAGCGCATAGCGCTATCAAAGAAAAGTGGGGAGACTCAATTCGCCAAACTCGCTTCTCTTGGTCTTTGATGAAGCAAATTACCGACGAGTGTCACCTGTACGATTCAGAAGACTATTACAAGTCTTTCAATGAATATCACGCAGGTAGCAAAAATTAAACTTTAAACGCTCTCGGTACGCAAAGTAATATCTGTGCGTACCGAGAGTGTTTTAAGAAATCAAGACTTGTTCATAACGCGATCCAGCGCTTTCCCAGGTATACTCTGTTTCTACAAGCGATCGCCCATTTTTCGACAACTCTTCTCGCAACTGGGCATCTTCAAAAAGTCGCGCGATCGCATCCACATATTCTCGTACCCCGTTAGCGCGTAACGCCCGTAAAGGTACGCCTTCACCCTCAACTGCTAATCCTTCCAAACCGCGATCGCTTCCCACCACAGGCACCCCAGCAGCCATCGCCTCTAGAGTTTTATTTTTTATCCCAAACCCGGTGCGTAGCGGGACAACACAAACAGTTGCGGAGTGTAACTGTTCTGCCATCGAGGACACTTTACCCGTAACTATTACCCCCAAGCGATCCGAGAGTGCCTTGACTTCAGGCGTTGGTCTGGCTCCTACAATACTAAATGTGGCATCAGGATAACGCTTTTGCAGTTCTGGCAAGACTTCTAAGGTAAAAAACCGCGCCGCGTCAATATTGTGGGAAGCATCCATCGCCCCCACAAAGACTAGCTGGTGTCCACCGGGATCTTTAGGACGATAGGGAAACAACTCTAGATCAACGCCATTAGGAATTACCCTAATTTCAGCAGCAGGATTAAACTGAAGCATTTGCTGCCGATCGTCCTCTGTAGTGACTACAATGTTTGAGAATTTAGTGCAGTAGCGTTTCTCATAACTGTACAAGATTGAGAGATATAAGCGATCGCGCAAAGCATTAGGAGAAGCCCCCATTTCCAGATGGTTCTTACTCCAGCCATAAACGGAACTATGAATATCTACCACCGTCCGCACTGAATTGCGAAATTCTGGGCTAACGTAGATTTCATTTACACTATGTTCGCAGGTAATCGCGTCACATTTCCCAGCTTTGACATAGGTATCCACCCAAGCTTGCATTTCTGGTGAGTAGCGATGCAAAACGTTTGGCGGCGTTCCCTTAACCAGTGACTCTGTAAAGCGTCCCACTTTCCCCAATAATCCACCTTTGGGTTCCGCAGGAATCGGAAAAATCACCAAGTCGCTTACCCACTGACGAAGTTCTTCTACTTCTGCATCCGATACCCCGCTGTGGCGTTGCGTTACCAGTGTGATGTTATGACGCTGGTGCAGGTATTTTAACAAGTTAAAGGTTCTAATCTCGGTTCCCCCCCGGCTAGGCGGATAGGGAAACGTTGAAGATAGCATTAAAATATTCATAAAAATTCGTTTAGTCTTACAGATTTGTCGCTAACTTTGACTTGCATCAGCTTTTTCAAGAGCTGCAATGAGTTGAGTTTTATTCATACCTGAAAATCCCTTGATATTCCGTTCTTTTGCGATCGCTTTTAAATCCTCCTTTTTCATTCCAGTGTAGTCCGGTTTTTTAACCGGAGGCGTATCATCTTCCTCGGTTCCTACTTTTACTGGCTTATTCAGGATTGGTTCAATTTTTTCTACAAATTCATCAATATGTTCACTTATCCTGTTGCTAATCAGTTGAAGTTTTCTATCTATCAACTTCTCAATTTCAGGCAATATACTTTCAATTTGTATTACCTCCTTTGATGATTCAACCGTATTTAAAGGCTGTGTGTCAGCAACTGGTGACTCATTATTAATTTCTCGATTTCTCAGGACTTTAACCTGATCCATGAGAACTTTCTCATTTTCTGATTCAATAATGAAAGCTCCAATCATTTCCCCTTTACGAGGATCTATCTCACGAGCCTTAACAGCGGCGTAGTATTCAAAGTGTCCATTAACTACCTCATAGGATTCCAGACTGGTTCTGCGAATAACTGGGGGATTAATAATACCTTCAGCTTTTAAAATTAACTCAGCAGTCCGATTTAACTCATCCTCTAAAAATTCTGCACGGGGAACATTAGAGTTAATTTTTTTTACTGCTACGAGCGAAGTAGATAATTTCATGCAGTTAGTCCTATTTCTTGCAAAACTTCTTTTGCTAGTAACTCAAATTCCTTGGCTGAGAGGGAATCTGGCTTAAAATCAAGTACCGATATTGGATCTGGTATTTCTATATTACCTACAATCTGCATTCTTTCGGTACATTTTGCCAGTTCCTCTCTTTCATAAATAACGCTTTCCATTACTTTCAAATCGTAGCGTTTGGGAATTACCTCTAAGCGCTTTGGTAAGGTATATTGTCCAAATCTGGAATTGGTAGATATTTTACAAGGAAGAACACCTAATATTTCAATAGGTGGCTTATTGAGAAATTTTCTATACCCATTAATTGTTTTAACAAAATCTTTGACGTTTACTAACCCTTGATTAGCAAACGGTTTTAGATCCGAAGGAATAATTAGATAATCAGCTGTAATTAAGGCGATTCTGGCATAAAGGTTTAAAGATGGTGGCGTATCAATAATTACAACATCATATTGACCTTCTACTGCTTTTAGTTTTTGCAAAAGCATTATTTTACTAGAATCTTGTTGATTTAGCTCGGTTTCGTATTGCATTAAACTGATGTGGGAAGGCAACACATCAATTTCCGGACTACTATACTGAGATTTCTTAGCAACTTCGTTTATAGGATAAAACTCTTCTGACTGCAATAGATGACGAACATTGCAATCTTTTACCTCATCTAGGTCTTCATCATCAAATTTTGCTAAACCTGCTGCAAAGGTAGTGTTAGCTTGGCTATCTAAGTCAACAATAAGGACTTTTTTGCCTTTCTTCCTGATAGCGGCGGCTAGGTTGACTACGGTTGTTGTCTTGCCTACGCCGCCTTTGTTGTGGTAAATTGCAATTGTTTTCACAGTATGTTGCCTTTTCTCTTTTATAAGTTCAGTAGATTGGGGTTGAGAATTAATTGAATCCGCTTGTACGTTTGTTACTTCAATCGAAGGGGTTGCTGGTGACTTTTCAGAGGTAGGGATTTGGTTTTCATTGGGATTAATCTGGATATTTTCAATTTCAGTAGGTTTTTCTTTTAAGTTCTCTCTACCAATGAGAGTTTTTATTTCGTCTATTTTAGAGCTGATTTCTCTGCCGGAACAGTTAAATACTAACTGAATATCATCCTGTAGTTTCTGGTAAATTCTAACTTCCTTGCCATTTGTTAGCAATCCATATTCTACATTTAAACTCGTTAAGTAGCGCTTGAGCCTACCAGTATGTCTATTTAAGTTTTGATTAGGATGCTTTGCCTCCATCACGACACTTAACGGAGAGTTGTCATCCAACACAAATGGAACAACTTGCGCTGCAAATGCCAAGAAGTCTAATCGAATGCTGCCAACGGCAATCTCTTGATGCCAATTTTCTGGAGTGTATCCTAGCTGTGGCAGCAGATATTGAACTATGAGTTTACTTTCTACTTCGCTCTCGTTGCGGCAAAGCTCAGGATTAAAGTTCAATTCTGTACTTCCTTAATAACATTGCACTGATTGGAACCTTAAACCTACTCAATAGAATGAAGTTTTCCGCGCCAAGGCGATCGCTAACCTGAGATGATGTTCTTTCATACTTGTATGAGTGTAGCCTCGCACGTCTGACAGCAGCAATAGCAAATTTGAGCGATCGCGTATTTTTCCCCACCACGCGATCGCTTAAACTATCCTTTAATTAAAAAAAATTAACCGCGCTTGAACAAACCAGAGAAGCTGTTCTTCACCTTATCGAAAGTCGATTGGAAGAAGTTAGGTAAAACTGGCTCTTGAGGAACCGCAACCTCAATCGGCTCATCTGCAAATTCAGAACCTTTGAGACGATAGCCATATTCCAATTGGCTTTTATTCTTGCGTAGCACTGGATACAGGCGTAAGGAGGCTTCGCGCAAGTTCTCCTCTTCTTGAAAGATGGCTTGATTAATCTGGCTGGTGCGATTTACTGCTAGAGAACCCGCTGGATACCAGTTCTTTTTACCCTGAGTGCGAATGTATATATTAAATTCTGGTACGCCGTCCGACTTCAATTTGTCGTACTGCTTGGAGGCTTGAGTGCGTTTAGAGGCGGATTTGGTTGGTTTTTTGCTTGTCTTGCCTTTGCCGAATCCACTATTAGTTGTCATAAATCTTGTTTTCAGGTATTTACAAAATTTTACATAATTTTAAGCATTTGCGATCGCGCAAGGCGGATGCGGTTCTGGCGTACAACCAGCTAGAGTGCTTGAATTAACCAGAGCGATCGCGCTTCTGGGGAATATTTCACAGCATCTATAAATATTCAGCCATGAGAAACGAACTTGAGAGAGAAAGTTAGGTTTATCGCTCTCATAAGCCCAAAGCGGTTAATATATTGCAGCGATCGCCTTCTCCTTAGTTAACAAGGGAGACACTGCGATCGCAAAGTCGGTGCAACTCTTCAAGGCGCACTATTGCCTTCCGACAAAGAATCCAAGATTATTATTAAGGCTGTAACAGTTGACCAGCGATCGAGTGCCGGGGATTCGCTGTAAGAGCGAGCATCACCCACCAGAGGAGCGAACACATGGGATATGTCATTGCAACGGTAAACATGAAAGGCGGTGTCGGTAAGACGACTCTCAGCGTCAACTTGGCGACTTGTTTAGCCAAAACTTATGGGAAGCGGGTTTTAGTTGTCGATCTAGACACCCAAATCAGCGCTACGCTCAGCCTAATGTCGCCACAAGACTTTGGCAAGAGCCGGAAAGAAAAGCGCACATTAAGGCAACTGGTTTACAAAGCAATTAGACCAGAAATTCCCAGCAAGTTGTCAATTCAAGATATCATTCAACCTTACGTTTGCACAGTCAAAGGACTCGATTTATTACCGGGAGACATTGACCTCTACGATGAATTTTTAGTTTCCGAAATGCTCCATGAAAAAGCGATGAATGGGGACAACAATAACTTCATCGAAGTCTGGAATAACTTTGAAAGGGAATTAATCAGAGGAATTTTAGAGCCGGTTATTAAAGACTATGATTTCATTATTTTGGACTGCGCTCCCGGCTATAACCTCTTGACTCGTAGCGGTATCGTTGCCAGTAATTTTTACTTGCTACCCGCTAGACCAGAACCCCTATCAGTAGTAGGAATTCAGCTACTGGAAAGACGGATCAACAAATTAAAAGAAAGTCATGGCACTGAGAGCCTGCTGAATCTGCGAATGATGGGAATTGTCTTCATTATGTCAGGGAATATACTCAGCGGCAGATATTACCAGCAAGTTATGCAACGAGTCAGCGAGGATTTTACTCCCACCCAAATTTTCAAAACCAGAATCCCAATGGATGTTAATGTTTCCAAAGCTGTTGACAGTTTTACGCCAGTAGTTATCTCAAATCCAAGTTCATCTGGCTCCAAAGCCTTTATCAAGTTAACGCAAGAATTCTTACAGAAGCTACAGGTTTCTAGTGGTACCTATAAAACCCCAGAAAGCAAAATAAATTTATCCGACTTGGATTAATTTAGTAATTCAGCAAGGGAGAAAAAATAATATAAATTTGCTTACTTGCTGAAAAGCCTTTCCCTTCAGTATGTGTAGTTATAGGTTGGGTCTTTGGAACCTCAACCCAACCTAATAGCTTAATGTTACTTAGTAAAAGTAACAGCAGTTGTTGCAACTGTAAAATTTGGTTTCGTTCTCTTGTGGTTTCCAGAGAGCCTGCTAAAGTAAGAATTGAAGCTGAAAAGCTTCTCTGACAGATACCACAGCGCAGTTCATATTCGACTTGAGAGGTAAAAAACGCTGTTTAATCTAACATCTGTCTCGTCAAAAAACAACAGCAGCACCCCACCTAAAGACTGATATTTCCTCAGTTACTGACTAGGGAGCTATGCAACTAAACTTTATTAAGTTAGTGCAACTCCAGGTCTAAAAGCCCATGAGAGGAGATCGCTCAGTGAGTTTCGTTGGGGTGCTGTTGTTGCATTTAAAGCCTTTTGCCTTTTAATAAACTGTCTCGTCTTCTTTGCGCCACGCTGGATCGACAATACAGATAAACACCAGTGGCTCTTTTCCGCAACTATGGATAAATTGCTTTGCATTGGGTGGAATATACACCGCATCCCCAGGTTCGACTAACTGGGTTTCATCATTAATGTGCATTTCACCTGCGCCGCTAATGATGTAGTAAACCTCAGAAGTTTTTAAAGAGTGCGCTACAGATGTTTGTCCCACTGGGAGAACGGCGTGAGCTAAACTATAGCGCAACTCTATCGGCTGTTTATCTGGGTGCAGTAATTCTCTTAACTGAGTGCGATCGCCCGCAATAAATTCCTCACAAGCACTAAGCTTTTGAATCAGCATTCTCGAAGAATAGTTGTTCGTACAATACTATCTTGCCATCCTACAGCGAATCTGGAGAATGTAGAGAATAACCGGGAACTGGACAATAGTCGGAGCAGTTAATCGCTTCTTCGGTTAAGGCATCGCTGGGCTTTACCGTACACTTGAGGCGATAATCACCAGTGAAATATTGACAATTAACACAGGGTATACTATGCAAGCGCTGAGTTTTGGAAACACCCTGTGCGATCGCGCTAGAGATGTTCCAGACAACCAAAATTGTCATCATCCAGGCGCAAAAAAAGCACACTGGCACTAAAATCGGGCTGATTGCATGAACTAGAAAATATAGAAGTTGAAACACAGGCTATCTCTGGAAGACCAGGCAAATATTGTTATACCAATAAAATTATTTCACTTGCTCAGGTGTATTCCTCAAGCTTAAGGCATATTTGTGTATTTTTGTAAAGATTACCTTTGGCTTGCACCGCAGAAGTATTTTTAAAGATTATTCATTAGCGGGACTTAAACAAAATTCAAGCCAAAATCAAGCTAAAGCTAGCGATATCCGCGACAAGTAGACCCCGGTTCTGGTTCAGCCACTAGAAAAACCGATAAGAGATAGTTGTTCTAAATCCCTACAAAACCTCAACAAAGGTTTATTAGCCCAACGTCTTTGTAGTCCTCCTGTCAAACGTTGCCATAAAACTAAAGTATAGGTAAGCTGTTGCGCTTTTAAATTACGTTAATAGAATTACCTTTGTTTTTAAGCTTACGCTCCCACTTAATAATCAACTCGCCTTCATTTAAAAGTCGATGTAATAAATACTCAAGTTCTTCAATAGAGGTAAAAAGACGATTAGCTACATATTCTTTTGCCGAATGCCACACTAATTCAATTAAGTTATAATCTGGACTATATTCTGGGAGGAATTCCAAATGAATATTGGGCATTTCTTCTTC